>CAZXDF010000320.1:0-2603 GCA_964639345.1 uncultured candidatus Brocadiaceae bacterium
CTGGCGTACGCCTGTGGCGTTCGCCGCGTCCTTGGCTGGTCCTCCGGTCGGGGCTCCGCCCCTCCCTCCAGACCAGCCAGCGAGGAAACCCCATCCAATTCTCTCATAACAACTGGCACAAGAAGCGGGAAGGGGTCAGGGCGACCCACGCAGGGCCATTGTCATTGTGACCCGTCTTCAACTCAATGTAACGCAATTTCTCGCGCGCCATTGCCGTCTCCTATAACTCCTTATTCTACCCCGACTACCCTTTGCTGGTGCACACCTGCTCCCGCAGGCAATCCTACGCCTGCACACGGGTCGCGTCAAGCACTTCCTGGCCACATGGTGACGGAAAACTGCCTGGCGGCTACCGTCACATCGGAGATCCGGCGTTGTCCGGGATTACCCATATAGCTCCACGTGAGCGGCATTCGTCCCGCCGGAGTGTGAGTCTGCGCCGGGGGTAACGGTTTGTCAAGGATTCTCCTCCTAAGTCTTGCAGCCTGCGCAAGCTGCAAGATCACGTAGCAAGAGTGGCGCACCACCTTCGCGCCGATCCCTACTTCGCGGGCCTCCGTAGCCCGCTTCGAAGGGCGAAGGAGGCTTGACGAGCTTTTCCCGCAGCGTCGTCAGTGACCAGTGCCGGATGCCCCCGGGGCGGCGAGGATTCTCCCGAAGATCGTGCGCCCGTAGCGCACGGGTTTTCCCCGAAGATCGTGCGCCCATATCGGACACACGGGCCGCGCAGGACGAGTATGCTCAAGGGGCGCCCAGGCGCGCCTGGCCGGCCGCTCTGTTGACCTTTGGGAAAGTAAAGGAAGATGGTCTGGGCAGCCCGACCGTCCCGGTCGGATTTGAACTTATGGGTGCCACGGGCCAAGGCGTAGCCTTGCCCGTGCCCGATGGCGCTGTAGAACGCACGGACAAGCCTGATGGCTTGGTCCGTGGCAGGCGGGCCGGAGCGAGACGCTCCGGCTACCCGGTGGATACTTGCGTTTCTTTTCCAAAGCTCAAGCAGGACTTCAAGGCCGGTGGCGGACAAGGGAGGACAAATGAGGCATCTTCGGGACACAAGGGGCTGGACGGGGCGCGGGATTCAAACGAAGACGGGGCGCCGAGGTTGCTTTTCTTGGGGCGGCCGTGCGGGGGCGGCGTCGTGTTCGTGTCGCGCTCGTGCAGGGTTCGTGTAGGGCTCGTGTAGGGTTCGTGTAGGTACAACAGTGCCCTGTTCGGCCATGTTCGGGCAGCCGCGCAAGCTCCCGCGGGCGCTGCCGCCGTCGAAATGGAGCGGAGAAGAGCGCCCCGCAATGTCACGAGAAAGCCCGGCCCGCGTGTGGTATACTGCCGAAGCCTCGCCCAGTTCGCGAGGCGTTTGCGTGCTGGAGAGATTGGCCTCTCGCAACAAAGTTCGTGTCGGTAAGCCTTGTGTCCCACAGCGTTTAGCTAACTACAGGAGTCCGGTCATGAGCGAGCCCGTTGGCATTCCCGTGAAGACCCGCCGCACCCTCAGTGTCGTCAGCCCGAAGCTGGCCGCCAAGATGACGGAGTTCAAGGCGCGCAGATGCACCATCTACGCCGGCCACTCCGTGACGGCTGAGTACGACGCCGCCCAACCCGACTCGGCGGTCGACTGGGACCCGGCGGCCCCCGAAAGCTGGGGCTTCTTCCCGCGGCTGCCCATGATGCGAGGGCCGATCTGCCGCGGCGTCTCCGGCAAATACGGCTACAACCATCACCACACGATCGCGAAGCTCGGCGACACATACGTTGCGACCTGGGCGAGCGGCTTCCTGCACGAGGACTTCATCGGCCAGCGGGTGCGCTATTCCACGTCCGTCGACGGGATTGACTGGTCGGAGCCGAAGATGCTGGTCCACACGCCGGTCGCGTCCGAGGTGGTGAGAAACAACGCGGGCCTCTACTCCGACGGAGAGCGGCTCTACGCCTACGTGGGCGTGGCCTGGAACTTGGACAGGGACCGCCCGCAAGCGCAGAAAAGGGTGCCTCGGATGCGCCTCGACGTGTATGTGACCACGGATCTCGAAAACTGGACCTGCCACGAGGGAATCTTCGATGACATTTACCTGTTCGAAGGGCCGCGGATGACCCGGGGGGGCAAGCTCATGTGCTCCGGCCTTGACGCCCGGGACCACCACGCGATGGTCATCATGTGGGACGACGCGACGCAACTTGCCGAGAAGCCGCGCGTTGTGCACCTGGAATCGGGTGACGGAATCCTCCCCGGCGAAGGAACGTGGTACCAGACCGACGACGGCCGAATCTGGCTCTACCAGCGCGACGAGAGCGGGTCGTGCCACCTGGCGCTTTCCTGCAGCGAGGACGAAGGGGAGACATGGAGCGACATGCTTCTGACCGACTTCCCGAACTCGACCTCGCGCTCGATGGCCGGCCGCCTGAACGACGGGCGTTTCTTCATCATGGGCAACAACTACGACCTCTTCCTGAACCGCAAGCACATGCAGATCGCGCTCAGCGACGACGGGCTCGCGTTCGACCGCCAGTACACGCTGATCGAGGGGGAGACCACCCGCCGCGTCAACGGGTACCACAAGGAGGACGGCTATCAGTATCCCCATTGCTGCCTCGATGGCGACAAGATG
>CAZXDF010000321.1:0-3000 GCA_964639345.1 uncultured candidatus Brocadiaceae bacterium
AGAAAAGGAACAATGAAACTATTCGATCTTTCGGGAAGGATTGCTCTCGTTACCGGCTCCTCGCGCGGGCTGGGCCTCGTGATGGCGCGCGGGCTTGCGCGGGCCGGGGCGCGCGTCGTCGTGAACGGCCGGCACCCCGACACCATCGAGCAGGCGGCCGAGGCCCTGCGCGCTGAGGGGCACGAGGCGACGGCGGCGTGCTTCGACGTGATCGATGAGCAGGCGGTCGGCGCGGGGGTGGAGGGCATCGAGCGAGACGTCGGCCCGATTGACATCCTCGTAAACTGCGCGGGCGTTAACCGCCGCGGGCCGGTGGAGGAGCTGCCGACCGAGGCGTGGCACGAGGTGCTGAACGTGAACCTGAACGGCCCGTTCTACGTCAGCCGGGCCGTCGGGCCGGGGATGATCGAGCGCCGGCGCGGCAAGATCATCAACATCTGCTCCCTGCTGAGCGACAAGGCCCGCCCGGGCTGCGCCCCCTACGCGGTAAGCAAGGCGGGCCTGGCGATGCTCACCATGTCTCTCGCCGCCGAGTGGGGCCGCCATGGCATCCAGATCAACGCAATCGGGCCGGGCTACTTCCTCACTGACATGACCCAGGTGCTGAAGGACGATCCGGAGTTCGACCGCTGGGTGGAGCAGGAGACGCCCGCCGGGCGCTGGGGGCAGCCCGAGGAACTGGTCGGGTGCGCCGTGTTCCTCGCCTCCGACGCCTCCTCTTTCGTCAACGGCCAGGTCATCTACGTCGACGGCGGCTGGCTGGCATCGCTTTGAGAAACGAATCTGACAGGATTGACGGGATGAACAGGATGAAGAAAAGCTCGCGACCATGAGCGTCTCAGCCGTGTCGTCAGTCCTTTCCGCCTTTCACGTATCCGGTTGATCCAGTTGATCCCGTCCAAGAAACCGCTTGCGGAGGAATCTGCCATGAGCGAGTTCGCACTGGCCGTCTGGTCGCACAGGATCACTGATTTCGGCGAGCAGGAAGATATAGCGCGTCACGCCGACCGGCTCGCGGCGGGCGGATTCGACCTGGTGATTCCGTGCGTCAAGAATCCCCCGGGCGGCGTCGACTTCTTCACCAACCTCGCGCACGTGAATGAGGAATATCCCGACTGGGACCCCTTGCGGGTGCTCATCGAGGAGTGCCGGCAGCGGGGCCTCAAGGTGCATCCGTGGTTCTGCGTGTTCCTCGAAGGCGACAGGTCGCGCCTGCTCAGGGAGCGCCCGGAGTATACGGCCCGCAATACCGAGAGCATCCGCTGGGGGTGCACGTGCCGGCCCGAGGTGCAGGACAATGTCTTTGCGCTCTACGAGGACCTGGCCCAGCGCTACGATCCCGACGGGCTGCACCTGGACTACATTCGCACCGGGGGCCCGTGCCGGTGCGAGTTCTGCAAGGCACAGATGCGGGAGCAGGGGGTGGACATAGAGGCCGTCGAACCCGCCGAGCCGGCCCACGAGCAGTGGACGCAGTGGCGCGTGAGCCGCCTGGCGGCGTTCGTGCGCCGGATGCACGAGCTGACCGCCGGAAGGGGGATCGAACTCTCGGCGGCGGTCTTCGCGGACTACCCCGATTGCATCGTCCAGCAGGCGCAGGACTGGGTGCTGTGGGCCGAGGAGGGCATCGTGGATTACCTGTTCCCGATGACCTACACCCCGTCGGCGCGCGTGGCGTGGGCGCGAACGGTCTCGCACGTGGCGCTCGTGCGGGACCGGGTGCCGCTCTGGGAGGGCCTCAGCAAGGACTGCGAGCAGGGCCGGCTGACGCCCGCGCTGCTGGCGGACCAGGCCCGGACCGTGCTCGAGGCCGGCGCGCGCGGCGTCGTGCTCTTCCAGTACCCTTCGGTCAGCGACGAAGACATCGCCGCACTCGGGGCGCTGCGCTCGTCCTGAGCCCGCGCCTTCCCACCGCGTCGATCCCCGCCTAAAGTCGAGGGCCACTTTGCCGATATTCAAAATGGGTCCTGTGTCTCTTGGGCCTGAGAAGCATCGCGCGCGCGCGGGCAGGGGCGAGGGCACTGGGGGTGCAGAGGGCGGCATGAAATCCCTCTACACCGAGCTATGGGATGGCGGCGACCGGAGGTTCGTGCGCACTCTTCTTGCCGGGCAAGGACCCCTTTTGAAGCCCTTCACCTGATGGTGACTGAAATGAGGGAGGGGCTGGACGTCGATATGGTGCGCTCATTCGTGAAGTTCCTCGGGCCGAAGGACGACGAACAGGAAGAGGAGGCAGAGGGCGAGGCGGAGGCGCCCCATCTCGAGAAACAGGCCACTGTTATCGAGGAAGAAACCTGAGGCCGCCGCGCATCCTGATCGTCGTCATTTCTGTCCCTCTGGGCGACAGCAAGAGCAAGTGGCCGGCCCCGGGTGGCCGATGATCTTCGGCCCTGCGCGCGCGCCCTCCGGCCATATCGGGGATCAGGCGTCGGGGTCCGGTCGCTGCTCGTCCCGCCTGCGGGTCTGTCGCAGCTTCAGGTAGCGCCCCAGGATGAGTTGGGCTGCCATGCGGTCGACGCGCTGGGCGCGGCGGCGCATCGTAACACCCTCTGTGCTAAGGGCCTTATGGGCCTCGGCGGTGGTGAGGCGCTCGTCCATGGTCTCCACGGGCACCTCGGGCAGGCGCGCGCGCAGGCGCTTGATGAACCCCCGCACCTTATGCGCCGCCGGACCGATCGAGCCGTCCATGCGTATGGGCATTCCCACCACGATCATCTCCGCCCCCAGCTCGGAGGCCAGCGACTCGATCTTCTCGATCTCCGACCCCGAACCCTCGCTCTGGATGGTGTCGAGGCCATGGGCGGCGATCTCTAGCTCGTCGCTGACCGCAACGCCTATCCTCCGCTCGCCGTAATCCACGCCCAGAATGATCACCCGGCATCCTCTCGTACCAATCTCATCCAATCCGCGTGAAGCCGCGCGCCCGGCGCGACGCCCCAGCCCGGCGCGCCGGCCCCGGCGGTGTGGAGTCTACCGCCGTGCAGGCCGATGTCAAGGCGT
>CAZXDF010000322.1:0-2908 GCA_964639345.1 uncultured candidatus Brocadiaceae bacterium
GACTTCGGCATCGCCAAGGCAACGGATCAGCGGCTGACTGAACGCACTCTGTTTACCGCCTTTGGCCAGTTCATGGGCACGCCGCAATACATGAGTCCCGAACAGGCTGAGATGAGTGCGCTGGACTTTGACACCCGCTCGGACGTTTATTCCCTTGGCGTGCTGCTGTACGAGCTTCTGACCGGCACTACGCCGTTCGAGGGCGCGAGATTGCGGGCCGCCGGGTACGACGAGGTATGCCGGATCATCCGGGAAGTGGAACCGCCCAGGCCCTCCACCCGCATCAGCACGCTGGGCGATCAGTTGACCGACGTTGCCAAGCATCGCCGCACCGAGCCGGCTGCGCTCGGCAAGCTGGTGCGCGGGGATCTGGACTGGATTGTGATGAAGGCGCTGGAGAAGGACCGCAGCCGGCGCTACAAGACGGCAACGGGCCTGGCGGAGGACATTCAGAGGCACCTGAGCGACGAGCCCGTAATCGCCGGCCCTCCTGGCGCTGCGTATCGCCTGCGCAAGTTCGTCCGCCGCAACCGTGCGACGGTGATGGCTGGCGCGGTGGTGGCTGCGGCCCTTGTGCTGGGCCTCTCGCTGGCCACGGTCGGGTTCGTGCGGGCCGAGACCGCGCGCAAGACTGCCTTGGAAGCGAAGGCCGAGGCCGAGACAGCCCGCGAAGCCGAAGGCATACAGAGACTGGCGGCTGAGGAATTTGCCCGACAACTCGAACGGGAAGGCTATTTCTTGAGGGTCTCCGTGGCGGCGAAGGAGATTGAAGAGGGGAACTTGAACAGGGCACGGGAGCTTCTGGAGGGCTGCCAGCCCGAGATGCGGCACTGGGAATGGTACTGGCTACAGCGCCTCTGCCATCAGGACCTTGCCACACTCAAAGGGCATACCGGTGCGGTTATGTGCGTCGCCTTCAGCCCGGATGGGAAGTACATCGTTTCGGGGGGGATAGACGGCACAATCAGGCTCTGGGACGGCCGGAGCGGCCAGCAGATTCGCACGATGGAAGGAGGCCTTCGGCCGAGGCGTCGGCCGGGTCGTTCTCCGAACTTGATAGCCTTCAGCCCGGACGGAAGGTGGATCGCTTCGGGTGGCGGGGACGATAGTGTCAGGGTGTGGGATGCCCGCAGCGGGCGAGAGGTTCTGGCGCTCGAGGGTCACCTGGGCGAAGTTATGTCTGTAGCATTCAGCCCGGACGGCAAGCGCCTTGCATCAGGTGGCGGGGATAAAACGCTCAAGGTCTGGGACTTGGAGAGCGGCAAGGAGATATTCGCAATAAAGCACCCCACCCGCTTTTGGGTGGGATGCGTCAGCTTCAGCCCGGACGGGAACTTCATCGCCACCGGTGCTCCCGCCAATTTGTGTCTCTGGGACGCGCACACCGGTCGGCAGATCTGGGCTATCGCCCCATATGCTCCTCGCTATACGGCCGTAACCTCCGTCGCGTTCAGCCCGGATGGAAAGAAGCTCGTAACCAGCACCAATGGGGGCACCGGTTCCCGAGTGAAGGTATGGGACACTCAGACGGGTGAGCAGATCCTTGCGCTGGCGAGCCAACCTAACAGTGTGAGGTCCGCCGTCTTCAGCCCGGACGGGAAGTACATCGCCTTCGGGGGCGGCTACGCGACGGTCAGGCTCTGCGACGCCGAGAACGGCTGGGAAATCCGCAGGTTGAAGGGACACACCGGGCCTGTGTGGTCGGTGGCCTTCAGCCCCGACGGAAAACACATCGTCTCCGGAGGAAGCGACAGAACCGTCAAGATCTGGGAGGTTCAGGCCGGAGACGGAAGCATCGTGCTCGATGGCAGGGGTAGCCGCTCCGTCGCATTCAGTCCGGATGGGAAGCTGATCGCAGCGGGGAGCCGTCGCGCCGGCACCGCCAATATCTGGGCGCTGGAGGGCGGACGGGAAGCCCCGACACTTCAGCCTCGCACGGGTGGGCCTTCAACCGTGGCCTTCAGCCCGGATGGCAAGCGCCTGGTGTCAGGCGGCTGGGACAAGACGGTCGGCGTCTGGGACGTGCAGAGCGGCCGAAAGGTCATGGCGCTTGAGGGCCATTCGGCGCCTGTGAGCTGGGTGGCATTCAGCCCGGACGGCGAACGCATTGCCTCGGCCAGCTCACCCTACGGGTTCTCCGCCCGGGATTTTGCAGCGTCAGCGAAGCTGGACGGGATCAAGATCTGGGATGCCGAAAGCGGACGGGAAATCACGCGCATCAAAGAGCGAGGGGGCGGCGTAAACTCGTTCGCTTTCAGCCCTGGCGGAAAGCTCATTGCGTCCGCACATATGGACAACACGGTTCGCATATGGGACGCAGAGAGCGGCGCAGAAGTGTCCACGCTTCCGGGCCACTTGGATATCGTCCTGGCCGTTGCATTCAGCCCGGACGGGAGGCAAATTGCCTCAGGCGGAAGCGATGGCAGTATCAAGCTCTGGGACGCCGAGAGCGGCCGTGAGGTCCTGACGTTTCTGGGCCACGCACGCGCGGTGTATTCCCTTGCCTTCAGCCCCGACGGAAGGCGGATCGCTTCCGCAAGCTTAGATAGAATGGTCAAGCTCTGGGATGTGGAGAGCGGCCGTGAGGTTCTGACCCTGAAGGGGCGTGCGGCGTCGGCCATGGGGGTCGCCTTCAGCCCCGGAGGCAGGTGGATCGCCTCCGGCGGCTGGGTAGAGACGGTCAGGCTCTGGGACGCCGGCCGTTCGTTCCCGTCCGATGGCCCCGGAAGCCGCGAGGACCCCGGAGACGAGGTTCACCGCACTTTCGCCGGAAGCGGATACGTTCAACTCCTTCGGGACCGAAGCCTCACCCTCACCCCGGAGCAACGGCTCGTAGCACTCACCCGAATAATTGACGCTCGCCCCCGTAATGTCAACAGGTACCTTGAGCGAGGCCGCGCGCACGCGG
>CAZXDF010000323.1:0-17923 GCA_964639345.1 uncultured candidatus Brocadiaceae bacterium
CCTCCTCCCTGTCGTGGTCTCACTGGCGACCTGCAACAATATGCTATTATACGCCAAACATTTCAACAATGGGGGGTCGCGGTAGAATACGGGCAAGGTTTCCTCGCTATACTGGGTACCGGAGCATGTGCACGATGACACAAGAGAAGAACCCAAATGGACTGGCCGCCAAGGCGCTTGAGCCGCTGCCGCTGGGCAGCATCCGGCCGACCGGCTGGCTCAGGCGGCAACTGCGCATCCAGGCCGACGGCCTGAGCGGACACCTGTGCGAGTTCTGGGAGGACGTCGCCCAGAGCGGTTGGATCGGCGGCAAGGGCGAGGGCTGGGAGCGCGCCCCATACTGGCTGGACGGCGTGGTGCCGCTGGCCTTCCTGCTCGGCGATGAGCGCCTCAAGGGCGAGGTGCGCCGCTGGATGGACTATATCTTCACGCACCAGCACGAGGACGGCTGGCTCGGCC
Organism: uncultured candidatus Brocadiaceae bacterium; assembly: GCA_964639345.1. Lineage (GTDB taxonomy): Bacteria > Planctomycetota > Brocadiia > SM23-32 > SM23-32 > CAZHPE01. Next base: position 460 of record CAZXDF010000323.1, read on the forward strand.
CGGCGCGCGACCTGAAGCACCTGAGCCGCCAGCCCCACGATCCCTGGCCGACATGGCCATTCCTGAAGGCCGCCACGCAGTACTTCGAGGCCACGGGCGACGAACGCGTGGTCCCCGCCCTGCTGCGCTACGCCCGCAGGCTCAGTGCCGTGCTGGACGAGACGCCCCTGTTCTCGTGGGGACAGATGCGCTGGGCGGACCTCGTGGTGACGCTCCACTGGCTCTACGAGCGCACCGGGGAGGAGTGCCTGCTGGAGCTGGCGGCGAAGGCGAACGAGCAGGGATACGACTGGCGCGCGCACTTCGCCGACTTCCGGCACACGGAGAAGATGAAGTCCGATGAGTGCATCCTGCCCACGCACGTGGTCAACAACGCCATGGCGACCAAGGCGGCGGGCGTGTGGTATCGCCAGTCACGCGACCCGGCCGACAGGCGTGCGACCCTCGATGTCCTCGCGACGCTCGACCGCTACCACGGGCAGGCGACCGGCCTGTTCAGCGGCGACGAGCATTACGCGGGCAGGAACCCGTCGCAGGGCACGGAGCTGTGCGCGGCGGTCGAATACATGTTCTCGCTGGAGGTGCTCGTGAGCATCATGGGAGAGGCGGTCCTGGCCGACCGGCTGGAGAGCATCTGCTTCAACGCGTTGCCGGCGACGTTCTCGCCCGACATGTGGACGCACCAGTACGACCAGCAGGCCAACCAAGTCGTCTGCTGCCTCGCCGAGGACCGCGTCTACACCAACAACGGTCCCGACTCGAACCTCTTCGGCCTGGAGCCCAACTACGGCTGCTGCACCGCGAACCTGAGCCAAGGCTGGCCGAAGTTCGCCTCGCATCTCTGGATGCGCTCGCCCGACGACGGCCTCGCGTGCGTTGCGTACGCGCCGTGCGAGGTGGACACGAACGTTGCCGGGACGCGCGTGCGCATCGCAGTGGAAACGGATTATCCGTTCGGCGACGTCGTGCGCATCGCCGTGCACCCGGAAAGCCCCGTCCGGTTCCCGCTGCGGCTTCGCGTGCCGGCATGGGCCGAGGGGGCTATTGTGCAGGTGGGACAGGAGGACGCCGCCCCGGCCGAGGCCGGCACGTTCCACGCGATCGAGCGCACCTGGGAGGCGGGCACGGCCGTGACGCTCGAGCTGCCGATGCCCGTGCTGGCAGAGACGCGCTACAACGGCGCCGTCGCGATCAAGCGCGGCCCGCTGGTCTATTCGCTCAGGATCGGCGAAGAGTGGAAGAAGATCGGGGGCGATGAGCCTTGCGCGACCTACGAGGTGCACCCCACCATGCCGTGGAACTACGCGCTGGATGTGGACCGAGAGCGTGTGGAGCAGGGCATCGAGTTCGAGGCCGGCCCGGTCGGCGAGCGTCCGTTCTCCCCGGACGGCGCGCCGATCCGCGCGCGCGTCATGGGCCGCCGGGTGCCGGACTGGGTGATCGAGCGCAACGCCGCCGCCCCGCCGCCCGAGAGTCCCGCGGCATCGGACGAGCCGCTCGAAGAGCTTACCCTCATCCCTTACGGCTGCACGAACCTGCGCGTCACGGAGTTCCCGACGCTGGGGTAGGGTCCTTTATCCGCTTCATCGGCTCGCCAAGCTCCGTCAGCTCGCGGATGAAATAGCATTTGTCCCATTGCGGGCCGTACACATACAGCTTGCCCGTCTTCGTGTCGAAGAAACCGGTGAGCCCGGTCGCATACGCGACGATCTTGAGGTGCGACCAGTCCCTGGCAGGCTTTTCCTGTGCTCTGGCCGACGAAGCCGACCAAACGAGGACCGACAAGCCAACCAACAGAACGACCGCCACGGCCACCTTCCAGCCCCTGCTTGCCATAATGACGCCTCCTGTCCTGATCGAGTTGGGCGGCCTTGCCAAATGGGCCTTGTCCTACCGCCGGCGCGCCGGCACCAGCAGCACGGGGCAGGCGATCTCGTCGAGGATGAGCTGCTTCTCGCGTGCCATAAGGTCGGTCTTGACGGTGGTGGCGCGGAAGGCGCCCATCACGAGCAGATCGGCCTTGCGGCGGTCCTGCTCCTGGAGCACGGCCGTGTGGCATGCTCCGCGCAGCAGCACCGGATCGTGCTCGACCCTGGCGTCGGCGGCTAGGCGCGCGAGGTAGTCGAGCTGCTTCTGGCAGGAGGCCTCGATCTCCGTCTCGTACTCCTGCATCTCGTCCTCGACGAAGATGCGGTAGGTCAGCAGTTGCCGGAGCGTATTGGTGTCCACCACGGAGATTATGGCGAGCGTGGCCTTCTCGCCGGCGGCGAGCTGAATGGCGTCGCGCGCCGCCTGCATCCCTTCGTCGGTCCCCTCGGCAAGCAGCAGTATGGTGGAGAAGGTCCGCTTAGCCATCGTGCCCCTCCGCTCCCGGCGGGCCGTGCGGCGCTCGGCGCGCCGCCAGCCGCATGGTCTTGACCTTCTTCATGACAACCAGGTCTTCCCTCTCGCGCTCTTCCAGGGACTCGGCGATGAACTTCAGCGTGTCCTCGTGGTTCGGGATGAGGGTCTGTTCGAGCGCATTGGCGCGCCTCTGGGTGCGTTTGACCTCGCGTGCGAGGCGCAGCACGGCGTTCTCCAACTCGGCCAGGCGCGCGATCGGCTCCAGGGCCGCCCGGAATCGCCGCAGCACCTCATCGGCCCCGGCCGCGCCAGAGGCGAACCCGAAGGGCATGCGCTGCTCGGCCCGCTCGAAGGACACCTGCGGCACCCGGACGCCCATGAGGGAGCGGCTGCGCACCTGGACGCTCTGGCCTTCGGGTATCCCGGCGCTCTCCCGCACGAGGCGCTCGGCGCCGCTGCCGGCGGCGGCCTCCTCCAGGGCCTCGTAGGCCCCCGCGAGGGCTTCCCGCACGGCGCCCTGGGCCTGCCGGGCGGCCTCGACGCGCCCCATGAGTTCGAGGGTAAGGATCTGGCGCTTGCGCTCCAGCATCTCGCAGCCCTGCCGCGCGCGCTCGAGGGTCGCGGCAATGTGCAGGTAGTTGCTGCGCGTGGGCGGTATGGGCAGCCTAGCCATTAGGCGCGCCCTCCTTTTCTGCCTCCGGCGCCGCATCGTGCCCGGCCGCTTCCTTTTGATGGTACCTGTCGATGAGTTCTTCGCTGAGCTGGCCCAGAGCGCTGCGGGGGAGCACTCCGGCGACCTCCCAGGCCCGGTCAAGGGTCTCTTCGATCGTGCGGTTCTCGCGCTCCCCCTGGTGAACGTACTGGCGCTCGAACGCCGTGGCGAACTCCAGGTATCGCTTCTCCTGCGGGGAGATTTCCTCCTCGCCGATCACGGCTGCCAGTGCCCGCACCTCCTGTGCGTGCGCGTAGGCCCCGAACAACTGGGCGGCGATGGCCGCATGGTCCTCGCGCGTGAGACCCTTTCCCACCCCGTCCTTCATAAGGCGCGAGACGCTGGGCAGCCCCGCAACCGGCGGGTAGATGCCCCTCTGGTGCAGCTCGCGCTTGCATACGATCTGCCCCTCGGTGATGTAGCCCGTCAGGTCGGGCACGGGGTGCGAGATGTCGTCGCTGGGCATGGTGAGGATGGGCAGGAGCGTTATGGACCCGGCGGCGTCCTTGATGCGTCCGGCGCGCTCGTAGAGGCTGGCCAGGTCGCTGTAGAGGTAGCCCGGGTAACCCTTGCGCGCGGGCACCTCGCCGCGGGCGCTGGCGATCTCGCGCAGCGCGTCGCAATAGTTGGTCATGTCCGTCAGGATCACCAGAACGTGCATGTCTTCCTCGAACGCCAGATGCTCCGCCAGGGTCAGGGCGCTTCGGGGCGCCATGAGGCGCTCGACGCTCGGGGCGTCCGCAGGGCTCAAGAACAGCGCCGCGTGGCCCATGGCGCCGCCGTCCTGGAGATCGCGCTGGAAGAACTGGGCCACATCGTTCTTCACGCCCATTGCGGCCATTACGACCGCAAAGTCGCTACGCGACACTGTAGGGCGGCGAGGGCCTTCGGAGTCGCCCAAGGTTTGCGAATGCGGTGGCCGTTCGGGCTGCTGCGGGCGCTGCGCGCCCTCGCCCGGCAGCGTGGCCTGTCGCACGATCTGAGCGGCCAGGCGCTCGTGCGGGAGCCCCGAGCCGCTGAAGATGGGCAGCTTCTGTCCGCGCACGAGGCTGTTGGACCCGTCGATGATGCTCAGGCCGGTCTGGATGAACTCGCGCGGGTAGTCGCGCGCAGCCGGATTGATCGGCCGGCCCTGGACGTCCTTCACCACGCCGCCCAGCGGCGGGGGGCCGCCATCAAGGGGCCGCCCCAGCCCGTCGAAGATGCGCCCGAGCATCCGCCGGCTCACCCGGAGCGAGAGCGACCTGCCGATAAAGCGCACACGTGTGCTTCGGGTCGACAGGCCCGTCGTGCCCTCCAACACCTGCACTATCGCCGTGTCGCGGCTCACCTCCAGCACGGTGCCCAGGCGCTCACGGCCACGCTCATCGCGCACCGCCACCAGCTCATCGTAGCCCACGCCGCGCGCGCCGCCCACGAATATCAGCGGCCCGTCAACGCGCTCCAGGCCGACATACTGAACCAGATGGTCTTCGATCACCGGTATTCCGCCTCCAATGCGTCGAACTCCGCCTCCAGGTCCCGCAGCAGCGCGGCCTGCGCCTCGGCGTCGCCGTTCTCGACGGTGAAGCGCGCCCGCGTAAGCCTCGCCACGATCTTCATCTCGTGCAGGCGGATCACCGGCGCGCCCGCCTCGATCAGCTTGCGTCCCCGCCGATAGAACGTTACCAGTGCGCGCAGCAGCAGGGCCTGCCGGACGGGGTCGCAGAACGTGTCGACGGGGTCGAACGCGTGCTGCTGGAGGAAGCCGTCGCGAATGAGCCGGGCGGCCAGCAGGACGAGTCGCTGCGAGTCGGGCAGCACGTCCGGGCCGACCAGGTTCACGATAGCGCGCAGGCGCTCCTGCTCCTGGAGAACGTGCATCATCTCCCCGCGCAGCTCGGTCCACTCCGGGTCGATCTCCCGCTCCCACCACGCCTCGACCTCCGTGGCGTACTCGCTGTAGCTTTGAACCCAACTCACGCTCGGGAAGTGCCGCGCGTAGGCCAGCTCGCGGTCCAACGCCCACAGGCAGCGCGTAAAGCGCATCGTGTGCTGGGTGACCGGCTCGCTGAAATCTCCGCCCGGCGGGCTCACCGCGCCGACCACCGTGACGCTCCCCCTCGGCCCGTCGAGCGTCTCGACCATGCCTGCCCGCTCGTAGAACTGCGCCAGCCGTACGGACAGGTAGGCGGGATATCCTTCCTCGGCCGGCATCTCCTCCAGGCGGCTGCTCACCTCGCGCAGGGCCTCCGCCCAGCGGCTGGTGGAGTCCGCCATCAGCGCGACGTCGTAGCCCATGTCGCGGTAGTATTCGGCAAGCGTGATGCCGGTGTAGATCGAGACCTCGCGCGCGGCCACCGGCATGTTGGAGGTGTTGGCCACCAGCACCGTGCGGTCCATCAGCGAGCGGCCCGTGCGGGGGTCCTCCAGCTCGGGGAACCGGCGCAGGACGTCCGTCATCTCGTTCCCCCGCTCTCCGCAGCCCACGTATACCACGATGTCCGCATCGCTCCACTTGGCGAGCTGCTGCTGCGTGGTGGTCTTGCCCGTGCCGAAGTCCCCCGGAAGGGCCGCCGCACCGCCGCGCGCCAGTGGGAAGAGCGTGTCCAACACGCGCTGGCCCGTCGTGAGGGGCTCGCGCACGCGCAGCCGGCGCCGGAACGGACGGCCCTGCCGGCAGGGCCAGATCTGCACCAGCGTGAGCGGCACCTGGGTGAGCGGCACCTCCCGGCCCGCCTCGCCGTCCCCGGGCTCAATCACGCACGCCACCTCCAGGACCCTCCGCTTTCCGGCCGGCTCGATGCGCACGACCCGCCCGCTGAGGTCCGGCGGCACCATGAGCCGGTGCTCAACGCTGGGGGTCTCATCCACGCGCGCCCAGACCTGGCCGGGGGCGACGTGTTCGCCCTCCTTGACCAGTGGCTCGTAATCCCACTGCTTCTCCTCATCGAGCGGGAACGCCTTTGCGCCCCGCGTGATGAAGGCCCCGACCTGCTCGTGCAGCGCTACAAGCGGGTGCTGGACGCCGTCGTAGATGCTGCCGATCAGCCCCGGCCCGAGCTTCAGCGAGAGCGGATAGCCCGTGTGCGACACCTCCACGCCCGGTTTCAACCCGCCGGTGTGTTCGTAGACCTGGATTGTGGCCACGTCGCCCACGATCCGGATGACCTCGCCCACCAGGCGATCCGGGCCGACCTCGACGACCTCGTACATCCCCGCGCCGGCCATCCCGGCCGCCTCGACGATCGGGCCCGCCACCCGGACGAGCCTGCCCGATTCCATCGATATGTCAGTGGTGCTCACGCATATCCTCTATTCTCAGCTTGTCGCGGGTGCCACGGGCCAAGGCGCGGTTGCCACAGCGACCGGGCCTTGCCCGTGTCGAAATGCATTTCCCCTCTCAACCAACTCAGGAAAACCGCAAAGGCGCCACGGCCAACGGACCACATCGGCTCTGCTCGTGCCAGCCCGCGCTGGACCATTGCCAGTCCACCGCCCTGGCAGCCAGGCCTCGTCTTACCGGATTCTCGTGGATGTATCCTATCATTGCCTTCAGCGTTCTATCGTCGGTGACGTTTCGGTCAAAACCCGGACCCGGCATCCAGAAATGAAAGCTCTCCGTCCCGTTCTGCCGAATTGCAGTGAGTCTTTGCAGTGTCCCAGGGTCATTGTGCATGAGCCAGGCCCTTGCCCTTCGCGAGACGGACTGCTTTACTCGCTTGAGAAACGAGGACACGCTGTAGTGCCCCTCGTTCGGCAGGACAATCAGATGCACGTGCTCGGGCATCAGCACGTATGCAAGCACGCCGTAGTTCAATGCTTCGGCGGCCCTACGTATTGCCTCGATCAGCCAGTCGTAACCTCCTGTCACAGATAGCAGCGGAAGACGTTGGTAACAGGAGAAGGTCAATTCGTGAGCATGGCCCGACAGGTTGCAGTGCTTGATCGTCTTACGATGCCGCTCTTTCACGGTCCGTGAACCTCTCGCTCTGCACGGGCAAGCCTAAGGGCTTGGCCCGTGGCACCCTTCATTTCTCTCCGAAATACCTGTCTACCAACGTGACCGTTGCGATCAGCCCTCCCAATGCCATCAAAGCCGCAAGAACCGCCCGGACCGGCCATATGCCGGCCGGGCATGCAACGACGCCTCCCAGACCCATAAAGAAGAAGACCGCCCCAAGCTTCAGCCAGATGACCGTGGCAATGATCCCGCCCAATGCCATCGGAGCCGCGAAAAGCACTCGGACCGGCCACACGCCGGCCGGGCATGCGACGACGCCCCCCAGACCCACGAAGAAGAAGAGTGCCCCAAGCATCAGCGCCGTGCGAGCGGCCAGTCCCTCCGGTCTGCTTGCCAGAATCCTTCTCACTGCAACGAGGCACGCCGCCACGACAATGATCCCGCCGACCAACACGGCCGTTGTGGCGTTTAGTCCCCAGAATGCGATCATGTGCATCCACATGTCTCGCGTCTCCCAGCGGCATTATGCGGAGGGGCCGGGATCAACCGCCCGATCCGTATGCTCGTCCCCGGCGAACAGATCCTCTGCCACCTCCTCCCGCAGCCCGCCCCACAGCCGTGCCAGGCGCGCCTCGAATGTCTGGTCGCAGAGCCTTCGCCCGTCGGCGGTCCAGACGAGCAGCCCGCCCGTCGTCCGAACGGTGCTGTTGGAAAGGCCGACCTCCACCCGCCGGGCGGCCAGCCGCCCCTGTTCCCATTCCCCGACGTCCAGGCGCCCTTGCAGGGCCTCGACGACCTGCGGCCCGTGGGCCTCGCGGTCCTCGGCCCGCATCACAAGCTCGATGCTCTCCGTACGCATCTCGCGCGCCGCCACCGTCGCCAGGGCCACGAGCACCGCCGGGTAATCGTCCGAGCGGGCCAACTCGGCGAGGGCCTGCATGGCGCGTTCGCGCACGGCAAGCAGGATGTCCTCCGCGCCGCGCCGCCGGATGTTCGCCACTTCAAGCTGGGTGCGGGCGCGCGTCCTTCGCAGGCTAGCTTCTGCCTCTTTGTCGGCACTCGCACGGGCATCCTGGCGCTCGCGTTCGGCGCTTTCGCGCGCGCGATCGGCGATGCGCTCCGCCTCGCGGCCCGCGCGCCGCTTGGTCGGCTCGGCCTGCTTGCGCGCGTCCGCCAGGATCTGCTCGGCCAGTGTGTCAGCCTGATCGCTCATGGCCCGTCCAGAGGCGACTGGTGAATTGTGTTCGTGCTCGCAGCCGGCGACCTGCCGGCGGCCCTCCTACCCGCCCAGCTCGATGCCCACGGCATCGCGGATCAGCCGGTAGAGGCTCGGTGTTTCGGCCTCCGGGCCGCCGCGGCCGGGTATCTCGACGATCAGCGGCAGCGCCTCACCGAAGCGCACGGCGTCGATCTGCTCCCGCACCAGGTGCGCCACGCGCTCCGAGATGATGAGCACGCCGTCGGCCCGCTCGACGCTCTTTTCGAGCGCGGATGCGGCCTCTTCGGCGCCGGAGACAGCCGTGCCGGGCACGCCGGCGAACCGAAAGCCGATGACCGTGTCCTCGTCGCCGATGACGAAAAACCGCACGATGCCCTCCCTTCCGACCAGCGGCCCGTCGTCAGAACTTGTAGAGTACGAGTATGGCGACGACGACCCCGAAGACTGCAATGCCTTCGCCCAGCGCAACCAGCACAATGCTGCGTGCCAGCAGCTCCGGCCGTTCGGCCGCAGCGCCCAGGGCGGCCGCGCCGACCTTGCCCACGGCGTAGCCCGCCGCCAGGCAGGGCAGCCCGATCGACAACCCGACGGCAATCGCCTTGTCCCAGCGAATCGGAACCTTGCCGACAGTCGTCTTCTCGGGCCCCGTCTCTTCCGCGCAGGCCGTACGGGCGCCCACGCCGCAAAGCAGCGCCAGCCCCAGAACGGCGGCGGCCGCCAACCCATTCCAACCCTTCTTGCGCATCAGTTTTCCTCCTAATCAAGCCGAAAGGGCTTGAAACGTGTGCCTTCCCCGCGGAAGAACTTGCTGAAGAACTCGTAGTATTCGAGCCGGCAGACCTGGATGGCGACGATCAGCCCCTCCAGGGCGATGATGAGCGCCGTTCCAAGGACGAAGACGATGGGATACCAGAGGATGGCCGCCGGTCCCTTCACCATGCCCTGGATGACGAAGATTGTAAGGCACAGCGCCCCGTGGCTCAATGCGAACGCCGCCACACGCAGGAACGAGAAGGTGTTCGCCAGGTACGTCATGACGGTCTCGAAGGCCTCCACCAGTCCCTCGAGAAGGCCGATCGCCGGGGAGCCGTCCCAGAGCTTCTTGCGGCGCGTGAGCAGGGCGTAGATCGGCTCGTGCAGCGCGAGCAAGAGGAGCGGAACGACGATGAGTCCCGCCGCCAGCCACAGGTCCGCACCGCCTGGCCCCGCCACCGCCAGCTTGACCGCCAGCGCCAGGGCGCCCCAGTAAAAGACGATGCCCGCCACGCCGAAGCCGCCCAGAAGCCCGCCGGCCAGGTCGCCCCTGCGCACGCAGTTGATGATGTTGATGATGACGCCCGTGCTGATCAGCACTACCCCCGCCACCAGCGCGATGACCAGGTAGCGAAGCACGCCGGCCCCGGCCGCGTCCTCCCCCGGCGTCCAGCGCAGGGGTTCCAGGGCCAGCGTCAGCGGCCAGCCCCAGTCGTGCAGCGACTTGCCGAAGAACGCGCCCTGGAAGAACGTCCCGAACAGGGCGCTGCTGATGCCCGCCGCTGCGATCACGTAGCCGATGTCCCTGACGGCCGGCTTCTTCGACTTGAAGTAGGTGGCCAGCCCGATCACCAGGAGGCATAGCCCGTGGCCCAGGTCGCCGAAGATCAGGCCGAACAGTAGCAGGAAGCTGATCGCGAACAGCAGCGTCGGCTCCAGCTCCCGGTAGGTGGGCTCGCCCATGCTGTGGGCCAGCCGGCCGAAGGGCTTCAGCCATCGGGGCTGCTGCGCCAGGGTCGGCACGCGCCCCTCCTCGATGTCCTCGGCCGTGGCCTCGCTGGATTCGAACACGCCCTGGCCTTCGGTGACGCGCTCGACCTCCCCCCGCACGGCCTCGACCTTGTCCGCCGGGCACCAGCCGGTCATTATGGCCGTCGCCCAGGTGGCGCCGAAGGACTGCTCCGCCTCGGCCACGCGCTCTTCCACGCTCGCGGCGCGGCAGGCCCCGGCGAGCGTCGGGGCAAGCTCCAGCCCCAGCTCGCGCAGGGGCGCCTGCACGATCTCCCGCTCCCGGGCGAGCTCATCCCTGCGGGCGGTGGCGGCCTCGTGGATGGCAGCCGGGGCGCTCTCGTAGGCGGCGGGCAGATCGCTCGGTCTGAACTGGCGATCCTCGAGGATCGTCTGCACCGCGAAGCGGCTGCGCCGGCTGCTGAGCACCAGCGCCCGGCGCAATTCATACCTGTCCGGCGCGCCGGCCTCCTCGGGGCGCGGGGCCACCCCGATCGGCACAAGGATGGCGTCGGCGGGCAGGGCCGCGCGGCAGGCTGGGATCTGCCAGTCCGGTATGTCGCCCGCGACAACGTTCAGGAACGCCGTCTCGGCCAGCTCGCGCGGCGGCACGCTCAACTCGCGATATGGGGCGAGCTGCTCGATGGTCTCCTGCACGCGCCTAGTCTCTTCGGCGAGGGCATCCAGTCGAGTGCCGACGGTTTCGGTGCGCGCCTCCACGGTGCGGATGAGCGCCTCGATCCCTTCCAGCGATATGCGCTCGCTACCCGCACCGGCCGCGCCGGCCGAGCCGGTCGGCGTCGAGGGCCGTTCGACCCCCAGCCAGTCCATCAGCGCCTCGAGGCGCGAATGCAGCTCCCGGCAGCACTGAATCCGCTGCTCATTCTGCCCCGCGTCCGCGGGAGGCGCTGCCCCCCCGGGGGGCGCTGCGTCCGCGGGAGGCCCCGCCGGCCCGGCGGTTTCGGTGAGCTGGAGCACGCCGAGCCTGCCCACGGCCTCGGTCAGGGCGCCGGTGTGCCGCTTCAGAACGATGATGCGCACCTTGTGCATCCGCGCACTGACCAGCATGGAAATATCCTCCCCGCGCAGGCGCCTCGCCGTTATGTCCCGGAACCGTCGCCCTTCCGCCAGGGCGGGCGCCTGCCGTAGTGGAGCGCTTCCATCAGGGCCGTGAGTTCGTTCAGCTCGTTTCTTCGCACGTAGAAGTAACTCACCAGTATAGCCGGCCCCTCCAGCACCGCGTAGTAAAGCCGGTTCGCCAGCCGAAACGTCGCCCGCCAGCACAGATCTTCCAGTTCGACCAGGCTCGCGCCGACCTCCCCGGCGGCCTCGGCGCGTCGCTTGCGCCGCAGGCCGGGCACGAGGGCCGTAGCCTTCTGCACGGAGGGGTCCGCGTGAAGGGCGCGCAGGGCGCTGCCGGATAGCTGCGCGCCTTCATCGGCGTGCAGCCGCGGGTCGCAGGCCGGCAGTATCCTCTCGACGTCGCCCCACTCGACACCGTAAACGCCGGCCGCCCGTAGCACAGTGAGCAGCCGCGTCGACCGCAGCTCGCTCAGCACCGGGCGGGCGCAGGCCTCGCGCCATTGCGCCGGCAGCCCGGCCAGGGACTCCGTCACTGCCTCCCAGAAAGCGCGCTCCACGGCCATCTCGGCGAAGGCCGCCGAGCCGGCCCGCTCGCACAGGTCCAGCGAGGCGAGGGCAGCCTGGGCGAACCCGCCGGGAAGCCCGCCACAAAACTCCTCCAACCCGCCGCTTGCCATGAGTGCCCCGACGTCCAGCGCCAGCGCCGGCGGCAGGTCAGGCAGAAATCGCTCCGGCGCCGGTTCCTCCCTGCCCCCGGCGAAAAGGCGCAGGAGCGTCTGGATGGCATCGACCTGAAAACGCCGCACCATCGCGAGGTAGAACCCCTCGACCTTGGCCGGCAGATAGTGCAGGAAAAAAGTGAGTTCGCGCAGGCAATCGGCCCGCAGCCGCCGCTCCAACCCCAGTCGGCCGCCGACGGCCTCGCGCGGGCAGAGGCGTCGCGCCAGCTCCTCGACGCTGCGGACATCGGCCACCTCTCCGAGCCTCGCGCCTTCGTAGACCAGGCGCCGTCGACCCCGCAGCATCGCGTTCAGGAACTCGAAGGGCACCCCCATCAGGGCCTTCGTTCCGGAACTGGCCGGTGCTCTTGCCACGGACCCCTTCCGCACAAGTTCAGAGGAGAAGAAGGCCATGCCCTTAGGCTCTATCTGAAAAGCCCGATCTGGCTTCGAGCGGCTGCGACCGGCGCGTTTCATTGTCGCCCTGTATCGGCGTATCTAAGGATATGCCTGCTGCGGGCTCCGCGAACCGCTTGGTCTCGCTCGCTCTCGGGCCGACGACGGACTTCTCAGGCAGAGCCTGGACCGCCCGCGGAATCACGGCTGCGCGTCGGTTTCGCGCCGCGCAATGACCTGAACGACGCGATCGACGGCGCGCCTGAGCCGGTCCGGGTCGACGCTCTCGATGCTGACGGCGCTGCGGCCGGCCTCGTCCAGCGCGCGCTGCCTTTCGTCCCCGGCCTCTTGCTCCCGGGCGCGAACGATCTCCTCGGCCTCGGCGCGCGCCGCCCGGCGGGACTGCTCAACCGTGCGCCGGGCCTCCTGCCGGGCGTCATCGACGAGCTTGGTGGCCTCCTGCCTGGCCTGCTCAATGATGCTCTTGGCCTCCTCTTCTACCTGCAGAAGGCGCTGGACGACGTCACTCATCGGAGTTCTGCTGAGCCTCCGCGATCAGGGCGATCAAGGCCGCCGCATCGGGGGCCTCGATGAGCTTGCGGTAAAGGCCGGGGATCAGCACCAGGTGTCCGATGTCCGCCAGGGCCTCAACGTTCAGGTCGGGCCGTGCGGGAGATGCCATGAGCAGGAAGATCAGGTAGACGGGCTCGTCGTCGACGGCCTCGAACTCCACGCCCTCGCGGCTGACGCCGACGGCCAGCACGATCGTATCGAGCTCGTCGCTGCGGGCGTGCGGAATGGCCACCCCTTCGCCGATGCCGGTCGAGCCCTTGTCCTCGCGCGCCATGAGGGCGTCCAGCATGACCTCGCGGTCTTTCATCTTGCCGGCCCGCACGAGCAGTTCCGCCAGTTCGGCGATAACCTCGTCCTTGCTCATGCCCTCAAGTGGAACCTTCACGACGCCGGGGTGGAGCAAGCTTGCCAGGTTCATCGCGGCCTACCGTGCTTGAGAAAATGAGGTGGGACGGCTCGTGGGAAGCCCCTCTGACATGGTGTTCGTGCTACTCCTGACGCATGGAAGCGATCATCATAGTCGGACGATGGCGAGAAAGCAAATCCTCCGCGCCGCCCGGGGCCCCTCGTGCTGCAGGAAGCAGCGGGGCCGCATGGAACGCATCGGGTCGCGACGCCCACCTTGACAGCCGGGGGTGCCGGGTGCTTGAATGTAGCCGGGGAAAGCGAGGTTCCGCAATGACGATGCCGGAGAGCCAGCCAGCGATGTTGCCGGAACTCGTCGGCCAGGAGGAGGTGGTCGACACGAAGGGGCCCTTCGTCTATATCGGGCGCCTGGAGAGCTTCGACGCCGACAGTGTGGTGCTCGCCGACGTGGACGCCCATAACACCGCCGAGTCCAACACCCCGACGGACCTCTATCTGATCCAGGCGCTGAAGCACGGCGTGCGGGCCAACCGTCGCCGGGTCTACGTGCTGACGCGGGAGGTGGTGAGCCTCGCGCTGCTCACCGATATCGTGCCTTACTGACGGTCCCCGTGAAGCTCAGGGTCCGCCGTCCGATCCCCCTTCAGTCCCCCTCTCAGGCCTGCGCAATACTCCGCCAGTGCCGCGGCCTTCCCCTCCGTATGCGGCAGCCGGCCGTAGGCATTAAGCAGGGCGTCCAGCCGTTCCGGCCCGGCCGACGCTGCCAGACGCGCCGCCGCCCGGGCCGCGGGCAGGTATCCCGGATCGGTTTCGACGGCCTTCCAGAACGCCGCCGCGGCCTCGTGGGATGCCTGCTCCGTGGTGCTTCGCCACACGCCGAGCAGGAAGTGCGCGCGGGGCGAATGCGGATGGGCCTCGAGGTAGTCCGCGAGGGCGGCCCGCATGGCAGCCGGGTCCTCGCCTGCCATGGCGTCCAGGGCGTCCGCGAGCTTCTCCAGCTCGCCCCAGAGTCCGGCGCGCCGGCCCACGGGTTCGGGCTTGAAAACCTGCCCGTCCTCCCATCCCTCGGCCGCCCCGTAGAAGCGCTCCAGGACCGCGCAAGACGCCGATGGCGCCACGCCGCCCGGCTCCGGCTCGATGGCCTCGAGCGCCCCTGCAAAACGCCCGTCATACTCCGCCGCCATGGCCGGACCGATCAGCCGCCAGGTGTCGGCATCCTCCCACACGACGCCCTCCGGCCAGTGCTGCGCGGCGGGAGCGCCGGGTCCGTACAGCTTGTCGGCCGCGCGCGCCAGCAGGCCTTTCAGCGCGGGTCCGAGCACGGCCATGTCGTCCGCGCCTTGCTCGGCGGCCACGCTCTCCGCAATGCCCAGGCCCTTGTCCGCCCGGTCCACAAAGGCCAGCTTCCACTTCCGCCGCCCGAGCCCGGGAGAATGGGTGATGGTCAGGAGCAGCCTCGGCATGACGGGCCTGTCGGCCTCCATTCCACCGGCGCGAAGCGCCTCGGAGAGGAAAGGATCGGCCGCCACCAACCCGTCCACGCACGCGACCTGCGCGGCCGCCATGGCAAGCAGGCTGTGTCGCATCTCCACCGGGAGGGCCTCGGCGCCGGACCCGATGGCCGGCCCGAGCAGGATCACCACGCGCGCGGGGGCGGCGAGGTCGACGGGCCGGAATACCTCGGCGGGTGCCTTCTTCCGCTTCAGCAAGATGTAGGCCGGAGGTATGGAGATCAGCACGGCCATCACCAGCGCCAGGACCAGCCAAAGCGTAGTGCGGCTCATAAGCGAGCGCCGCTCCTCTTTCGTGGTGAGAGCGCTGCGCACCCGGCCCAGCTTCCGCTGCCTGCCGAGCGGCACGGCGAGCCCTCTGAGCTCTGCCAGGGCGGCTTCGGGGCCTTCCGGCCTGTCCTCGGGCCGGCGCGCGATGAGGCGCGAGACCAGGGCGGCGACCGGTTCGGGGAGGTTCGGCGCCCGCTCGCCTACCCCCCTTGGGGAACCCGCTAGGTGGGCGTCCAGGACCTCTTGCGCGGTCCGCCCCTCAAACGGCCGCGCGCCGCTCAACATCTCGTAGAGCGTTACGCCGAGCCCGTAGAGGTCCGAGCGCGAATCGCCGGGCGAAAGGTCTTCGACCCTTTCAGGCGCGAGGTAGAAACACGCCCCGGTCAGCCCGCCCTTCTCGGCGGGTGAGAACTCGTAGAGGTCCTCGCGCGTCACGGGGCGGCCGAACTCGGCGAGCTTGCACGTGCGGTCGTAATCCAGCAGGATCACGTCCGGCCGGATCAGGCCGTGGGTCAGGCCCGCCTCGCGGCCCGCCTGCAGCGCCATGAGCACCTCCTCCGCCACCCGCAGCGCCTCGCCCGCCTTCATGGCGCCCCCGGTCTGAGGGGGCACACGCGCACGCAGAGAGCCCGCGCCGAGCCATTCGGTGACAACGAAGTCGCAGTCCTCCGCGCGGCCAACGTCGATCAGGGCCACGACGTTCGGATGGTGCAGGCGAGAAGCCCCGCTCAACCCGTCCAGGATCGCGAGGACCCGATCCCGCCGGTAGCCGGGCACATCGCAAGGAAACACCTCGACCAGCACGGGCATGTGAAGCTTCAGGCTGTCGGCCTGATAGCAGAGCGAATCGCGGCCCGCGCGCACGCGCCGGCGCAACCGGCACCCGGCGATGGTGCGTTTGCGCCACGGGTCTCGGGGTTGGCGGCGGGCCGGTTTGCCCTTCGCGCCCGGCCCGGGCGCGACTCCCCGGCGCAGCAGCTCCCCGCACTGCGGGCACCGGACATCGGCAGGGCCGAGCTCGCGCGCCAGCTCGTAACGCTTGGCGCACCTGACGCAATGCAGGACCAGTTTCCCCATGCCTCGCCAGTGTAGCCCAGGCCGCCTCGCGGGGCAAGGCCGCTGTGCGGGCTAGTCGACTCGATCAGGGGGGACCTGCCAGTCTGGCAGGCGGCCGGAGCGGGGGGAGCGTTCGCTTGTCAGATTGGCACCGCCGGCGGGCGCTCACTCCGAGCGCGGTCGGCCGGCCGCAGGGTTTCTGGGGACCGGATAGCGGTTGGAGAAGGCCTCGCCGGGCGATATGGGCGGCTCTGTGCGGCGGCCCGGCGAGGCGGCACGTCTTTTGCGCTTGAAAAATGCGCGAGGGACGCTGTACGGTATCCCTTGCAGTGTGTCAATTGAACTCGAGGGTTTGCTTGGAGGATTCAACTTATGGCTAAGATCAAGCCGATCGGCGGCAAGATCCTGGTCAAGCGGCTCGAAGCCGAAGAGAAGACGGCGGGTGGCATTGTTCTGCCGGATGCGGCCAAAGAGAAGCCGAAGGAAGGCAAGATCATCGCGCTGGGCGTTGGCAAGCTCCTGGATTCCGGCAAGCGCTGCGAGTTCCAGGTCAAGGTGGGCGACCGGGCTATCTTCACCTCCTATGCCGGCAGCGAGGTGACGGTGGACGGCGAGGACTATATGCTGATGTCCGAGGACGACATCCTGGCAGTCATAAAGTAACGGAGGTCTAGCAGGCATGGCTCCAAAGCAGATCGCCTATGAGATGGAGGCCCGCGAGGCCATCCGTCGGGGCGTGAACAAGTTGGCGCGGGCGGTGAAAGTCACTTTGGGCCCCCGCGGCAAGAACGTTGTCATTCAGAAGAGCTTCGGCGCCCCCACGGTCACCAAAGACGGCGTGGCGGTGGCGAAAGAGATCGAGCTCGAAGACGGCTTCGAGAACATGGGCGCCGAGATGGTCAAGCAGGCGGCCTCAAAGACCAGCGACGTGGCGGGCGACGGCACCACCACCGCGACCGTCCTGGCTGAGGCCATCTTCGAGGAGGCCCTCAAGAACCTCGCCGCCGGCGCCGACGGCATGGCGCTGAGAAGGGGAGTGGAGAAGGCCGCCGATGCCGTCGTCGAGGGGCTCAAGAAGCTCAGCCGGCCCGTCAAGGGCAAGGAGGACATCGTCTTCGTCGGCACCATCGCCGCCAACAGCGACAGCGAGATCGGCACGCAGATAGCCGACGCGATGGAGAAGGTCGGCAAGGACGGCGTCATAACGGTCGAGGAAGGCAAGAGTCGCGAGACGGCCGTGGAGCTGGTGGAGGGAATGCAGTTCGATCGCGGCTACCTCAGCCCCTACTTCATCAACGAGCGCGAGAGCATGGAATGCGTCCTTGAGGACGCCTACGTGCTTCTGCACGAGGAGAAACTCTCCTCGGTGCAGGACCTCATCCCGCTGCTTGAGAAGACCTCGGGGGCGGGCAAGCCCCTGCTGCTGATCGCCGAGGACGTGGAGGGCGAGGCGCTGGCGACGCTGGTTGTCAACAGGCTGCGCGGAGTGATCCAGTGCGCCGCTGTCAAGGC
>CAZXDF010000324.1:0-4225 GCA_964639345.1 uncultured candidatus Brocadiaceae bacterium
CACACTCAAGCGCGTCGCGCTACCGGACCGCAACGATCATCTCGACCTCAACGGGGATGTTCGACGGCAGGTTCGACGTTCCGAGGGCGGCGCGAGCGTGGCGGCCCCGGTCGCCGAGCACCTGCACGAGAAGGTCCGAAACGCCGTTTACCACCTTCGGCTGGTCGTTGAAATCCGGCGCGCTGTTGACGAATCCGCGCACCTGCACAACCCGGTCGATCGCGTCCAGGGACCCCGCCACGCTCTTGACCACCGCCAGGCAGTTCAGGCAGGCTATGCGGGCCGCCTCATACGCCTCCTCCACGGAGACGTCTGCGCCGACCCGGCCTACATACACGATCTTTCCACCCCGGATCGGGCCCTGGCCGGACACATACACCATGTCTCCAACGCGCACACCGGGCACATACTCGGCCACCGGCTTGGCAACCGCCGGGAGTTCCAGCCCGAGCTCGGCCAGCTTCTCTTCCGCATTACCAGTTTCACTCATCGGTCAACGACCTCCAGGCTCTGTGGGTGACGACAATCCCCGTGCGCCGGGCACGGGGCAGCAATCCGCAGACGGCCCTTGTTCCTGTTCCGCCGGATCACGGCATTATGCCCACGCCCCTTTGTATTGTCAACGACACGCTCGATCGGGGGTCTGCGGCCATGCTCTGCGCCTGCGGGTCGGGTGCAGTGTACGTGCCGCAGATTCGGGCTGGAACGGTTGAACTTTCTGCCGCGGCGGCCGCACCAACAGCATGTAGTGCTGTGGGCCGCGACAGTGTGCCGGGCGAGGGTGACCCGTGCGGCCGATCCCGAATCAGATCAACAGGCTGGAGGGCGGGCATGGACGCAGACGGGCTGGAGGAGCGCCGCTCTTTCTTGAAGGACACGATACGCAAGCAGATCGATTTCAGCGCCACGGATCAGAGCCGGGGCGTGGCGCCGCCTCCGGTGGAGAAGCCGTGCCCCCGAGATGCGGAGCGTGTCCCGTTGGCCGCGCCCGAGGAGTTCCGCGACATCGCCCACGTTGACCTGTTCACGGCGATCAGTCGGCGCAAGAGCCGGCGGCGGTTCTCCGAGGAGGCGCTGACGCTCCGGGAACTGTCGTTCCTCCTGTGGGCGACGCAGGGCCTTCGGGAGCCGGCAGGGCGGGCCGCGACGCTTCGGACGGTGCCCTCGGCCGGCGCGCGGCATTCGTTCGAGACCTACCTGTATGCGCGCAGGGTGGAGGGCCTTCGGGAGGCCATCTATCGGTATCTGCCCCTGGAACACGAACTCGTTCTCGTGAAGTCCGAAGCCGACCTGTCGGCCCGCGTCACGGCGGCGTGTTTCGGCCAGTCGTTCGCCGGCCGCGCCGCGGCGACGTTCTTCTGGACGACGATCCCATACCGGATGGAGTGGCGCTACGGACTGGCGGCGCACAAGGTCATAGCCGTCGACGCTGGCCACGTCTGCCAGAACCTGTACCTGTGCTGCGAGGCCATCGGTGCGGGGACCTGCGCGATCGGCGCCTACGACCAGGAGGCGGTCGACGCCCTGCTCGGCGTGGACGGCGACGACGAGTTCGCGATCTACATCGCGCCGGTGGGAAAGCAACCGTAGAGCGCGGCCGGGGGCAGCGATCGGGTCCCCCGGCGTCGCTATCTCACAAACCAGCGGATTGCGTGCCGGCCTTTGCCTTTGCGGAACTTCAGCGTGTAGGGATCGCAAAGCCAGTGGGCCACGTGCCCATCGCTCCGGGCCAGCAGCCAGCCGAAGTCCCACCCTCCGCTGACATACCACAGCGGGACCGCCGGCCTGACGCGGACAGTGGGGTGCGTGCCAACGGCGAAGCGCTTGGTCTCAGTTTCGTAATAGCCCGGTCCGGCGTGCACGAACAGCTCGTGATCCAGGACCGTGGTGGCATCGTCGGCTAGGTCGGCGCACAGGCCGCGAATGCCCACCTTGATGTCGTCGCCACTCAAGAAAGCCTCCCGCAACGCCTCCAGCGATCCCGACACCACCTCCCCGTCCGGCCCGTGGGCAAGCACCTCGCGCCAGTCGTCGCGGACGAGGTAGCGGTAGTTGTCGAAGTCGTAGATGAAGTTCTGGCTCGGCGCATTCGTGCCCGCGTCCCAATTGTCATCCAGGTGGTACTTGGGCATTTCGTCGTGGTCGTCGACCGGTGAGGTACCGGGTTCGCCGGTGGTCGCCACGCCGTCCAGGTGGGGGCGCGCGATGGCCTGCTGGGCGTTCTGGTTGTACATGAAGAACGACATCGATGGCCGCGGCCCGAATCCGTCCGGCAGGCTGACGGGCATTCGCAGCGTCATGATCCCCGCCACCCATCGGTCGTCCAGGAGGTAGGTCGTGCGGAAGGCGCAGACCTCCTCGACAACTTCGGGGTTATCGCCGCCCGGATCGATGTGTTCGTTGAAGCGGAACTCCGTGCCGACGCGCAGGTCCGCCCCGCGGCGGATCGCGTCGGCCAGCGCGGCCTCGCTGCCGCCCTTCACGGTCCGGTCCGAGTCCAGTTCCAGGACGCAGTTCCAACCTGACACCATACCGCTCCCTTCAAGCCGTCCATGCCAACCGGCTCAAGTGTGTTCCGTGATTCTTTCTTTCAGCAGTTGCGCCAGCGTCGCGCGCTGCTGCTCTGTCAGGGGCACGTAGCGGGTCGGCGGTCGAGAAGGCCCGCCGACCAGGCCCACGATCTCCATCACCTTCTTGATCGCGTGGCCCTCGCCGCTTGTCTGGTCCTCCATCTCGGTGCGGAACCTGCGCCAGGCGGCGTTGAACTCGCTGAGCTTCTTCTGGGCCTGCCGGTAGTAGCCCGCCTCCATCAATTCCAGGATGCTCCAATCGTGCTGCGGCCAGAAGCCGGTGATGTGGCTGATCCAACCGACGGCCCCCACCATGTGGGCATACACGTGAGACCCACCGTTGTCGATGAAGGCCAGCCGCTTGGCGAATAGCTCGTACCCGTCCCGGTATTCGTACGCGTTGGGCGACGACCACTTGACGCCTATCAGGTTCTCGAGCGTCGCGAGACGTTCCAACCCGTCGAGGCCGAGGTTCGGGGCGGTCCACCACGTGTTGTAGACCACTATGCCGATGTCGACCGCGTCCGAGACGATCTTGAAGTGGTTGTGAACATCGTCGAGCGAGGGCGTGTAGTAGTAGGGGGGGCAGACTTGGATCGCATCCGCCCCGATCTCGCGGGCGTGCCGGGCGATGTCGACGACGGCAAGCGTGCTCGTGTGCTCGGCGCCGACGATGATCGGCACCCGGCCCTGCACCTCGTCGGCAACCGTTGCCGCGACTGCCTTGCGTTCCTCGATGGTGAGAACGGGGAAGTCGCCTCCGGCCCCGCACACCAGCAGCACGGTGTTGCCGACCCGTGCGCCGGCATCCAGAAGAAACCGGATGTTGGTCCGCAGTCCGTCCAGATCCAGGCTCAGGTCCTCCTTGAAGATCGTGAGCACCGGAGAGACCGGGCCTTTCCATCTGCGCTTTGCTTCCTCAACGTTCATGCGCGTCCTCCGGAGCGGTGCAACCGCCTCTGGCCAACTCGGGCTCCGCCGGCGGGGCGGGCCGGTTCTTGAATCAGCATGACAGCGGGACCGGGATGTTAGGCCTTTTCTTACCCCCTGTCAACCGGCCCGCTCAAGCAGCACCGAGGGGGCTCAAATGCCGGGGACGTAGCCCTTCCCGAAGGACCATTCGCTCTTCGCATGGAAAGCGTCGCTCAGCGCCAGGTAAGCCGTCGTGCCGCCATCGACGATCAGCGTCTGGCCGACGATGTACCGGGCGTCGTCCGAAGCAAGGAACACCGCCACGCGCGCGACGTCCTGCGGCGTGCCCGTAAAACCCGCCGGGATAGCCCTCGCGATCTCGTCGACATCCATATCGGGGATCACCTTGAAGTGGTTCTCCACCGGCACGGCGCCGGGTGCTATGGCGTTCACGCGGATGCCTTTCGGGGCCAGCTCGATGGCAAGCTCGCGGGTATGGGCCACGATCGCGCCCTTCGTTCCCGCATACACCGAGTGCTCCGGGAAGCCCTCGAAGGCATGGACGGAGGACAGGTTAATGACCGCGCCGCCTCCCTGCTCGATCATCCGGGGCACAAGCGCCTGGGTGAGGAAATACGGCGAGCGGACGTTGACTTCATACATGGTGTGGTTTTGCTCCGGCGTCACGTCCGCAAGCGGCCGGTTCATCGTGATGCCCGCGTTGTTGACGAGGACGTCCAGCC
>CAZXDF010000325.1:0-8728 GCA_964639345.1 uncultured candidatus Brocadiaceae bacterium
CTCTCGTGAAGCGGCCATCCGGGGATGCTCGTCGGCCCTGCGGAGAAGGTCGGTGGCGGACCCCCCTCCTTCAGCGCCATCGTCCAGGGCTTGGTCCGGGGACGCATCCGCACCCACCGGAACCCGGGCGCCCTCCACGAACACGTCCGAGAGCATGGTGTGCAGGATGGCGCGCTCGGCCTTCCTTTCCAGTCCCTGAAACGCCGGGAAGGCCCTGAACAGGCTGAAGGCGACGGCCATCAGGGGCACCAGCGAGAGCAGCGTCGTAAAGGTGAGCGCCGCCGCGCGCTGGGGGCAGTGGTCGCGCACGGTCTCCCGCGCGACATAGAAGTAAAGGCGCACCTGGCCTCTGAGGAACTGGACCCACCGGGATGGGTTGGCGGCATCTTCCCACCGGATATCCTCGATCAGGTCCCGCACCCTTTTCAGCAGCTCACCCATCGTCCTGCCCAATGCAAGAGGTAACGACAGCGCCCACGGAACGCACGGAACGCACGGAAACGCACGGACAGAAGAGAAGAAAGAGTCCAAGAGTCCAAGGGTCTAAGAGTCCAGGATCTCTTCGACCTCATGCCGAAACAATGACGAAGTCCGAATGCCGAATCAATGACGAAATCCGAATGGCGAACTGGTGATGATTGCAGACGCAGCGTCGCTGATTCGACATTCGTCATTCTGGTTTCGTCATTCCGGCCTCATTCTGACTCTTTGACTCTTCGACCCATTGGGTCTTCCGTGTCATTCCGTGTATTCCGTGGGCAGGTCTGTGTCCATGTCGTCTCCGTGGCCGACAACCGCCGCTAATGCGACGACAAATCGGGATCGACCTGCGCGCACATCTCGCTCTTCTTGCCCTTCGCCAGCGCGCCGATCTCCGACTGAAGGGCCTTGACCTTTGTCTTGCCTTTTACGAGGCCGATAGTGAGGGCGGCCCGGTGGCTCTTGCCCGCCGGCAGCCTGACGACCCTGCCCTTCTCGCGCTCGAAACCGCGGTCGTTGGGCAGGTCCGTGCCCGGCTCCAGGCCCGTGACGTAACCGTCGGCCACGGCGCCCGTGTGCTTCCAGAGCGTGAGGTATGGGAGCTCTTTGACGCTGAAGCGGATGCTGGCGGCCAGGTCTGCCTCGGGGTTCACCAGGGCCACAGCAGACTTCCCGCGCCGGTCGCCATGCAGCGTCATGAAGTAGCACTCCTCGGCGAACCCGGCCTTCGGGGCCGCGTAGGTGTCCCACTTGCCGACCATAGCCAGCGCGGCCGCGTTAACGGCCGAGAGCTTCTTCACCGGCGCTACCATCCGCGAGCCCTTGCCCAGGAGCGGCGGGCCGAAGTTGCAGTGGTAGAGCAGCTCCAGCTCCGCGGTCTGCCCGCCGATGTTCCGCGCTTCGTCGCTGACGGTGAACTCCGTCGCCCCTGGCACCGTGGATATCTGCGTGCGCAGCATGTAGGACGGGCCGAACATGCGGGTGTCGTAGACGTCTCCCCAGACCGAAAGCCTGTAGGGGCTGGACGTTTCCACCGTGACCCAGACGCGGCTCGCCGGGGTGTTGGATATCGTGCCGTGCAGGGTGAGTGGCACGATCGCTTCGGCGCCGGTGTTGTCGATGATCGCGTCCTGGCCGGGGACGCCGTTGTATTCCAGCCCGCAGCGGCACACCAGCTCGCTGAACCCCTCCAGCCAGCCCAGGCCGCCGCGCGCCATGTTGTTGACGTAGGCCGGATGCACGACCTCACGGACCGGGCTGTCGAAGCCCAGCTCCGCATCATCGCAGGACGCCTCCAGCACGTTCATGCCGCGCGTGGGCACGACTGAGATGGTCATCTCGCCGTTGTCCAGCTCCACCATGTCTACGCCATGCTGCTTGCCTCCGCACAGCGTGAACTTGGTGATGGACCACGGCGGGCCATCGTAACCGGGCAGCGCCCGGTCGTCGATCTCCCAGGTTTCCTCATACAGTCCGAGCTGCGCGTCGGTCAGCACCTTCTCGAATGTCTTTGCCATCTCTCCACCTCGGAATACAGTGGTCAGGACCAGAGAATGAGCACTTTCTGCTCACTACTCACTACATACCGCCCACCGCTCACTACCCGTTCACAGCCGCCCGGACCGGAAGATGCCGATGATCAGCAGCACCCCCAGCACGAAACCGAGCGTGTAACCCATGATCCCAAGAATGCTGGCCTCCGCGTCGAACAGCGTGACCACCGGCCCGACGCCGGCCTCCATCATACGTGTGGAGGATATGATGATGGCAGCCAGGATGATGCTGAGGGCCAGCCGGTTGCCGGTCCGGTCCAGTTCGGAGAGGTACTTGTCCAGGCCCATGTGCCGAACGTTGAAATCGAACGAACCGGTCTTGAGCCGCCTCAGGAGCAGCCGCAGGTCGCGCGGGGCGTTCTTCAGCAGCATGGCCACGTGGTGCGCGTTCGCCGTCAGGGCACGGCCGAGCTTGGCGGGCGCGACCTTTTCCCGCGCCAGCTTACGCGCGTACGGCTCGGCCAGCTCGGCCGCGTTGAGGCTGGGGGCGAGTTGCCTCGCCATGCCTCCGACGGTCACCAGGGCCTTTCCCAGCAGCACGAAGTCCCGGGGCATGATGACCCGGTATTTGCGCACGATCCCCATGATGTCCAGGAACATGCGCTGCAGATCGAGCTTGTCGAACGGGATGCCCAAGGTGCGCTCCAGCAGCCGCCCAACCTCGGCGCAGAACTCCTCGCTGTCCGCGCCGGCGGGCACGGCCCCCATCTCGCCCATGATCTCGGCGGCGAAATCCATCTGATTGCTGCCCAGCGCGATCATGCACGTGCTGAGTTGGCCCCGCAGCTTCTCTCCCAGGCGACCCACAAGGCCGAAGTCGATCAGCGCTATGTCGCCGTTATCGCTGACCAGGATGTTGCCCACGTGCGGGTCGGCGTGGAACGCGCCGATGTCGAAGAACTGGTGCAGAAAGCAGTCCAGGATCAACCGGGCGACGTCGGGCTTTAGCCGCTGGAAGTCCGGGAACTCCTGGATCTCACTCAGCAGCGTCCCCGTCATCCGCTCCATTGTCAGAATGCGCGAGGTGGTCTGGTCCCAATAGACCCTCGGCACATGAACCCTCGCGTTGTCCTCGAACGCCATATGGAACCTGTGCGTATGGGCGGCCTCGGACAGGAAGTTCAACTCCCGCCGGATGCCCTGCGCGAACTCATCCACCACCATCGGCAGGCGGAAGGGATGGAATTCCTCGACGCGGTCCGCCCGGTCGGCCAGATACTCCATGATGGCCAGGTCGTCGTCGATGATCAGCTCGATGCCGGGCCGCCGCACCTTGACCACCACCTCGGTCCCGCCGGGCAACCGTGCCGTGTGCACTTGCGCCATGGAGCCGCTGGCAAGCGGAATCGCGGAGAAGTCGCTGAACACCTCATCAACGGGTCGGCCGAGTTCCTCCTCGACGATGGACCGGGCCACTTCCGAGGGGAACGGCGCGACGTTGTGGCAGATGCGCGTGAGGGCGTCGATGTATTCCGACGGCAGCAGGTCGGGACGCGTGCTCAACACCTGGCCGAACTTCACGAATGTCGGCCCGAGCTCCTCCAGCACCCTGGCGAAGCGCTGCGGCAGCTCATGCGGCTCGGTCATCTGCGCGCCCATCACGCGCAGCCGGGCCGACGCTGGCAGCAGTTGCCGGATATCGAGCTGCGTGACGAGGAAGCCCAGGCCGTGTGAGAGCAGCTTGCGGACTATGTTGGCCCCGCGGCGCGCCCTGCGGGGAGCCTTAGGCAGACTGGTGATTCTCACGGCCGCCCCTTCGTATGGCCATGTCCTTGCAGGAGAGCGCGTTAACCGGACCGGTATGATAGGCCGCCCGCGACGGCAAGTCAAGCGGTGCGTTGGTGCTGCCGAGGGATGCCCTGGGTTGGTGCTGCCGCGCCCCGCTTCTTCCGTGGCCATCGCGTCGGACTTGAGGTATAGTACTGGAGGGACAGGTATGGGTGCGCAACACGAAAGGAGCACGCTTATGAGGTGGCCACAGTTCACAATCGGTGTTTTGGCGGGTGTTGCGGTAATTGTTTCTGCTGCGCAAGGCGCCCCGGCGGAATCCGACAGGCACAGCCGTCGGTCCAGGATGCACCTGCTGGGCGTGACGGGACGGATGCACCCGATGGGCGTGACTGGGCGGATGCATCCGCTCGGCGTGACGGGGCGCACCAGGGTGCGGTCCACGCGCCGGCATGAAAGGAGGACTTCGAGCCGCACCACCATACAGGTGCCGGCGAGCAGCATCTGGGGCCGCCATTGCCGCTATTGCTGGGAACGTCACGGGCGGCTCTACGCCATTTCACCCCGGCATCACTCGCACCGTTGGAGCCACCCCCACGGCGTTGTGAGAAGCCGCTATTATCGCCAGTAGCCCTACGGTTATTACTCCAGGCGATACGACCTGGGCCACTACGGGTCCGGCATTTCCATCTCGGCCCGTCGGGGTCGAACCAGTATTTCCATCGGCCTGCCAATCTATCGTAGCGAGCGCGTGGAGAGCTACGTGCTCCTCGAGCCCGTTCGCGGCACGTTTGACAATGCTGAGGTGCTGGAGCTGCTGAAGAATCAGCCGGCCGGCAGCAAAGGGGAGGCCCCGGAATACCCGGCGGAGCCGGACGCAGCCCGAGAGGCGGGGGCCTATGATTCCGACGTCTCCCGGATGCTCGGCGGGGGGCGAGGGTCAACCTGTCGGCACTTGTCGCTGACGACTACATGAAGCGGGCTCAATTCGGCGAAGCCGTCAAATACTATCGCCGCGCGGCGCTGGATGATCCCGCGAATGCCGCCTACCCGGTGGCCCAGGGGCTGGCGGAGATGATGCGTGGCGAGTTCGGCGCCGCCGCCACCGCCCTGCGCAGGGGCCTGATCGGGCACCCGAGACCGGAGGCAATAAGAATCGATCTGGCGGCGGTCCTTGGCCGCGCGGCGCTCTACGACGACGCTGTCTGGCGGCTGATGAGGGCGCTTGAGGATCTGCCGGAGCGTGCGGATTTCCACTTCGTGGCAGGATTCCATTACATGGCGGTCGGCGAATGGGCCATGGCGGCGCGGCACTTCAAGACGGCCGAGGCATTGGACCCGGCGGATGAGGCGGCCGCCCGGCTACGCCCGATTGCCACGCGACAGTGGCAGCGGCAGGAGGAACGTGAGGGCGCGGAGGATTAGCGGCGGGGGCTCAGTCGACTATTACACTTAACCCGCGGCGCAGCCCGTGCTTACGGCGCGTGCGCAGCCGCCCCTGCGTCCAGAAGAGGGCTCGGGCGTTATCCGCCCGACCGCTCCGGCGGCACGTCCGTGGTCTCGGCGGGTGTCGCACGCCCTCCGGATGACGTCTGCTTGGCGAAGGGGCCCCATTCTTTCAGTTTCGCCAGGGAAACGAGGGCTGCGATCATGATGAGGACGATCAGGACGTTCCGGAGCCCGTGCGATCGCGCCCTGGCGACGCGCGCGCTGGCCTGATCGTAGGAGCGGTACTGCGCCGAGCACTCGCGCCCGCAGAAGGTGCCCTGGTCATCCTTGAAAGCGTCGTCGTCGCAGACGGGTTTATGGCACTGGATGCACCGGTGGTCCGCCTCCTTCTCGTGACACACCCCACATACGCTGCTTGCCATCGACGTCTCCCTTACTTCGCATGAGAAAACAGGAGCATCCGGTCAGGCGGACGGCTTGCTCGCCCGCGCCGACTACTTGCCTGTTACCCCTTATCCGGTAGAGGCATACATTCCCCGGCACCTTCCGCGTCCCGCCCGCGAGCACGTCGCCCGCGGGCTGCCGGACCATACAGGACAAGCTCCTCCGGCCACCGCGGATTACGGCGCCCCTTCAGGCGGCTCGGTCCGCAGTTCAGGCGGTGCCGTCGAGTCCAAGTCGGGCGTCTCGGCGGGCGTCTCCGGCGAATCGGGTGCCTCGGCCGGCGCTTCAGCCGGTGCCTCAGTAAGCCCCGAAGGCAGCCCCTCGGGTGGCCCGGGTTGCCCCCCCCGCGGCGCCACTACCTTGCTCGCCGGTGTCCTGCGCTGCGGTGCGGCCACCTTCTTCTTCCCTTTCCTCACCGCTAGCAAGATCAAGACAGCGATGATGACCAGGATAAGCAAGACTATCCTGAGCGTGCGAGGCTTGCCAGCGGCTTTGGCCCCGCCCTCCTGACTCGAACTGTTCTGTCCCATGCCCATCTCCCTCCCTTGGTAGGGAAACAACGGTAATGCCGCCGTCAAAGGATGTAGCGTGTCAGATCCACGTCCTTGACCAGCGGCGCCAGTTTAGCCTCCACGTAGTTGGAGTCCACCGTCACCTTCTTGTGGCGAGCTTCGGGGGCCTCGAAGCTCAGGTCTTCCAACAGCTTTTCCATGACCGTCTGAAGCCGTCGGGCCCCGATGCTCTCGGTCCTCATGTTGATCTCCTCGGCCAGTTCGGCGATCCGCGCCACGCCGTCCGCGGGGAACTCCAGCTCCACTCCTTCGGTCCCCAGGAGGGCCTCGTACTGCCGGGTCAGGGCGTTGCGAGGCTCCACCAGGATGCGCACAAAGTCGTCCCGAGTCAAGTCGCTCAGCTCCACCCGTATGGGAAAGCGCCCCTGCAGCTCGGGAATAAGGTCGCTGGGCTTTGTCACCGTGAAGGCTCCGGCAGCGATGAACAGGATGTGATCGGTGCGCACGATGCCGTAGCGGCTGGGCACATTGGAGCCCTCGACGATGGGCAGCAGGTCCCGCTGGACGCCCTCCCGGCTCACGTCCAGGCCGCGACCGATCTCCCGTCCGGCAATCTTGTCGATCTCGTCGATAAAAACTATCCCGCCTTCCTCCGTGCGCTGCACGGCCGAGCGGTAGAGAGTCTCGCGGTCGATCAGCCGCTCGGTCTCCTGCTGCAAGAGGGTCCGGCGGGCCTCGGCCACGCTCATGTGGCGGGCCTCTGTGCGCGTGGGCAGCATCTGCTCCAGCAGGCCCTGCATGTCCACCCCGATCTCATCGCCCCCCGCCACCATGCCCTGAAGGACCAGAGGGCGGTCGGTGACCTCGATCTCCACCTGCCGATCCTCCAGCGCCCCATCTCGGAGCATGCCACGCAGGCGCTCTCTCGCGCGCGCGGCCTGCCCGGAGCGATTGTCGTCGGGCTGAGGTTCCTCCTCCGGCACATAGAGGCAGTCCAGCAAGCGGTTCTCCGCATTGGTCTCCGCCTGGGAGCGCACCTGGTCGGCCATCTCGGCGCCCACTATGTGCACGGCGGTCTCCACCAGGTCCCGCACCATGCTTTCCACATCGCGCCCGTGGTAGCCGACCTCCGTGTACTTCGATGCCTCCACCTTCAAGAAGGGCGCGTCCACCAGGGCTGCCAGACGGCGCGCGATCTCGGTCTTCCCCACGCCCGTGGGACCGATCATCAGGATGTTCTTCGGCAGCACCTCCCGGCGCATTTCCTCATCGAGCTGCTGGCGCCGCCAGCGGTTTCGCAGCGCCACTGCCACGGCGCGCTTCGCCGGCGCCTGCCCGACGATGTATCTGTCGAGCTCGGAGACGGTGCGACGAGGCGTCAGCTCGGCGCCCCGATCTTCTCGACGCGTATCTGCCGATTGGTGTAGACACATATGTCAGCGGCTATTCCAAGTGATTTCTCAACGATTTGCGTCGCATCCAAGTCCGTCTCGGTCATCAGGGCACGAGCCGCAGCCGTGGCGCAGGCCCCGCCCGAACCGATTCCAACGATCCCATCGTCGGGCTCGATGACCTCGCCCGTGCCACTCACCAGCAGGGTATGGTCCTCGTCGGCGGCAATCAGCAGGCTCTCCAGCGGCCGAAGCATCTTGTCCGTGCGCCACTCCTTGGCCAGCTCGTGAGCGCTGCGCAGCAGGTTGCCCTGGTATTGCTCGAGCTTGCCGCTGAGGCGGTCCAGAAGGGCGAACGCGTCGCCCACCGAACCGGCGAACCCGACGATGACGCGATCATGGTGCAGCCGCCGGAGCTTGTTGGCAGCGTGCTTCACCACCGTGGCGTTCATCGACACCTGGCCGTCACCGCCCAGCGCGACCTCCCCGTCGCGGCGCACCGACAGGATGGTTGTGCTTCGGAAACCCTGGCCCGCCGAACCTTTATCGTCCATACCCCGGGATCTCCCAATTCGTTCCCCTTTCTGTCCGCCACGCACATGGCCATTATGGTTTCTCGCCAGTGTGTTTTCAAGCACTTGGTACGTATTTGCCCCACAATTGCGGATTCGGGCGATAGCCGTCAAACTTGCAGGCGAGGCCTTCCGCCGTTACAATGCGCCCCTGGATACGCGCCATGCGCGGGGCCGCACGATGAGAAACGGCCCGCGCGAGGGCGCGTGAACTCGTGAGCGGACGATGCAAGAACCCGGCCGGACGAAGACGACGACGCCTCCCGAGCACGGTTCCGCCTGGCAGAACCGGGCGCTGGAGTGGTTCAACCGATATCGGCGGCACCTGCTGATTGCGGCTGCAGGCGTGCTCCTGCTGCTGTTTGGGATCCAGAACTACCGCAGCACGGCCCGCACGGAACGCACGGAGAGCTGGCGGGCCCTGTCCGAGGTCAGAGGAATCCTGCCCCCCCCCGATGCCGCCGACCCTGAGGCGGCCCGCGCCCGCCTGGCGGTAGATGCCTACCGACGGATCCTAGACGAGCGCTGGGAGACCGACGCGACGCCGTGGCTCATCCTGGAGATGGCGATGGCACAGAGCAAAGCCGGCGACAGACAGG
>CAZXDF010000326.1:0-3352 GCA_964639345.1 uncultured candidatus Brocadiaceae bacterium
CATGGACGTACGGTTGCTCCAGGACTCGTTCCTGAGCGCATCGGCACGGTGGCTCGTCGGCCTGGCGATGGACGGCTGACGGGTTCCCCTGCAAGCAGCAGTCCCGGAGTCAGCGGCAGACGGGATTCGCGGCTTGTAGGGGGGGACCAAAATGGTACCACTTCGGATTCGGAAACCATGCAGTCCCATGGGGTGCCATGAAGTGTCCCCGTGCTCAGGATCGGGGGGAAACGTCCGTCAGGAGTCCAAAACCAAGACTTTGGGAGCAGTAGGTCGGCAGTTCGAGCCGAGGAGCCCCGCGACGAGACGGGCGCCGCGACCCCTGCGGCGCAGGGAGGGTCCGGCCCGAGCGTCAATCTTCCCTCCCCGACCATCTTCCCTCCCATATTACCACCTCTAAGTAGCTTACCATAAGCATATTACGAGTGGCCCTGACGGCGTCTGACTCATTCGGACACCACCTGACCCTCTGCGCAAAGTACCACAAAAAGTACCACACTCCCGGTTGATATGACGTGAACAGACGGTGGTGATGGCCCTTTTCAGAGCTCCCAGAGTTCCCCTGTTCCACGGCCCCAAAGCCATACCTCCTCGAATTGGGCCGACTTTTCCGCCCGATCTGGGATGCCGATGGACGGTTCTGGAGTCTCAGCTCCGGGTGTTCCCTGGCCGCTGATAACGCAAGCTCTGCCTCCGTCAGCTTCGTCCCGCGTGTCGCGACGACCCGGCACTCCAATGCATCGTGTGCTCCGACGTCAATCACGTGCTGTCACAGCCGCCGATTCCCTCATTGGAGAATCCGGGGCAAGCTGGACACCCGTTCCAATCCAAGCTGGACAGCGATTCCAGCGATGTTGGACAGCTGTTCCACGGCATGCTGGACAGTTTTGACGTGCCGTCGTAACGGGTGTCCAGCTTGCCCCGGATTCTCCAGTCAAGCAGGTCCGTGGGCAGATACACGTAAGCGTCAACCACGGACCATGGGGCGGCGGGGGCCGGGAGGAGCGATGGTAGGGGGTGGCGTGTTTAGCCCGTGCTGGTTTGCAGGGCCGCGCGCCTCTCCTGCCACTGATCGGGGAGCAGTTCTTCCAGACGGCTGGCGGGATGGTCGAGCAAGCGCTCGAAGATATCCTGGAGGTATTCCTGAGGCTTGATGTCCATCGCCCGGCACGTTTGCACCAGCGACAGGAGCGCGGCCATGCTCTCCCCTGCCTTCGGGCTCCCTATGAACAGCCAGTTCTTTCTTCCGATCGCGAGCTTGCGGAGGCCGCGTTCGGCCGTGTTGTTCTCCATGCGCAGGTTGGGGTCGGACAGGTAGAGCCTGAAGTTGCTTTCCCTGCTGAGCATGTAGCCGATGGCTCCGGCCAGCTTCGATTTGGGCAACAGCGTGAAGGATGCCACTTCGTCCCGCAGTCGCTGGTAGATGGCATCGACGATCGGCGTCTCGCGCTCACTGCGGATCCGCAGCCGCTCCGCCTCGCCCCGCGCCCAAGCTACCCGTTCGTACATGAAAAGGTAACGCATCTGCCGCAACACCCACGCGCGCAGTTGGTCGCCGCCGCTGGCTTCCTCGAACTTCCTTCTCGCATGGGCCCAACAGGCGGACCAACGGATCGCCTTGCCGGGATCGGCATCCAGCTTCTCGTAGGCCGCGAACGCGTCGGCGTGGATGACTCCCTCGAATTCGGCGAGGAAATCCAGCGGGTGCCGGTGGCCGCGGTCTATGCTGAACTGGTACACATGATACGGCGGCGCATTCGCCCGCGCGCCGACGTAGAGCCACACCCGGGCCTCCCTGCATTTGCCCTTGGCCTGCAGTTTGACCGGGGTGTCGTCGGTGAACAGATATCCCTGCAGCAGAACGCGCGCGACCATCAGGTGGAACAACGGCAGAATGCGTTCGCCGCAGGTTTTCACCAACTGGCTGAGCGTCTGGCGGGTGACGCGGATCTCGCGGCCCGCAAGCTTCTCCTGGATGCGGTACAGGGGCATGTGGAAGGCGAACTTCTCCTCCACCACGTGGGCCATGAAGCTGGTGTCGAACTTCGAGCCTTCGATGAGCGTGCCGGGCATGGGCTCCTGTACCACTCCCAGACTCGGGTCGAGGGGATCGACGTACTTCGGTCGGACGGTCACCAGCACGTAGTACTCTTCCTGGCGGAAGGCCAACTTCTCGCTGCGGTCCTCGCCGGCTCTGACCATCTCTCTGCCGTCCGCGAGCGTTCTCTCGGCTTCCGGCACGTCGATGACCCGCTCGACTCGCTCCAAGGAGTCGGGGATCTCCACCGTGCAGCCACCCTTGCGCCGAGTCCTGCGCCGGGAATGAGCGGGGACCAGGATCGGATCCGGTGTCGGCTCGGATGGCTCCTCAAGCTCCAGTCCCGGAAGAAGTTCCGTCTCTCCCGGCATATCGACGATCCGCTCGGATTTCCTGCCGAAGACCTGGCGTTGGAACCAGGCAAGCTGTTCGGACAGTCGCTGCAGTTCACGCCGAATCCGTGCGTTGTCGGCCTTGAGCTGCTCGTTCTCTCGAACCAGGTTGTCGATCACGTCCGGCATGCATGAAGAATAGCGTGCGGACGGAATAGATCCACCTCTGAAACAAGTCTTTAAGAGCTTTTATCTCTAAGTGCGAAACGAGGCAGCATTCTTCCGGGCCCGATGCCCTCCAGAAGCATGATGAATTCCCGGCGGGAAAGCTCGGACCTGCCGTCGGGCGCAACCCGGAAGGTTCCTTCCTCCAGGCGCTTGTACCACTGGACCAGGCCGTCGCCGTCCCAGTAGAGAAGCTTGAGCAGGTTCCGGCGGCGATTGACGAAAACGAACAGGCTGTCGGTCAGAAGGCGACCCGGGAAGGCCGACTCCACCAGGGCGCTCAACCCGTCGAAGCTCTTGCGCATGTCAACGGGGCCCTGGTAGAGGTAGATCGGCCGAGGCCCCAGCGTCAGCACCGGAGGCCACTCAGCGCCTTCAACGCGCGCCCGAGTTCAGAGGCGTCGAAACCGGAGGCCAACTCCAAACGGATCCCGCCCACCACCACGGTGACACCGCAGCCCCGGGCTTCGCCGTCGAACGCCAGCTCGACGAATCGGCCCTCCTCCGTCTGTCTGTCCCGCACCCGGCGCTTCCACCCGTAGAACTGCCACGCAGGCAGCTGCTCGCGCCGGCAGAACTCGGCCCCGGACAGGCCTGAGGCCCTCCAACGCTCCAGAATCTCGACCCACTCCCGATACTTCTCAGCATAGCGACCCATACCATTCACCTCCGTCAGAACCCGGGGATTCCTGGATCAACGGAGAGAATATGGCCGTTCGTGCGATAGCTTCCCCTATGGTCTATGTTTGACGGTTAC
>CAZXDF010000327.1:0-30744 GCA_964639345.1 uncultured candidatus Brocadiaceae bacterium
GGCCGAAGGGGCTGCGAAGCAGGCCCTCGACTTCCTCGACAGCGTGCGCGAGCAGTACCCCAACGAGCCGCTGCCGCTCAGGCTTGCCGCCGTGCGCAACGGGATGACCTACGAGAAGCCCGCGCTGGCGGGCGGGGTGGACCTTCTGAGCAGGGAGGAGCTTGAGCGCACGGTCCCCGACGGTTTCCTGGTAGCGAGGGCGGTGTTCGACGAAGGGGCGCTTGAGAACTTTGTCATAACGGTGCCCGGCGCGGCCGGGGGCCCGATGCTCGTGCAGGTGTTTGAGCACAGGGAGCCCGAGCCGCGCGCATACGAGGAGGTGCGAG
This sequence comes from uncultured candidatus Brocadiaceae bacterium, assembly GCA_964639345.1. GTDB lineage: Bacteria > Planctomycetota > Brocadiia > SM23-32 > SM23-32 > CAZHPE01. The sequence continues at coordinate 327 of CAZXDF010000327.1, forward strand.
GCCGCGTGCGCGAGGACTTGACGGTCCGCAAGGCGCTGGAAGCGGCGGAGACGGTCGCCGCCAAGCTGATCGTCGACGCGGCGCAGTCCTCGCTCGAAGAGGCCGTGGCCGAAACCAACAGGCGGCTGGACAACCTGCTGGGCCGTGCGGTCAGGGATCAGGGGTCAGGGGCCAGGGATGAGTCGTCCGAACAGCCCTCGCCCATTGCCCCTGACCCCTCACCGCTCTCCCCGCTGCTCAGGGTTGAGGAAACGGCGTTCTTCTCCCGCGGCGGCATCACGGCGGATGTTCCGCGCGGCGCTGTGAAGCGGGCCTTCGAGCTCGGCCCGGACGAGCTGGCCAGGAGCGCGGAAGAGGGCGTAGACCCGGGCTGCTACGTCATTCAGAGAATCGACGCCCGGCCGGCCGACCCGGCCAAGTTCCACGAGTGGCTCAATGCCTCGCAGTTTCAGTTTGTCGGCTACCGCCTTGCGGTCATCAGCATGCATGAGAAGCTCAGGCAGGAGAAGGCACGGCGCGTGGTAAGGGATTGGCTGGCGGGCCTGGCCGAGGCCAACCCCGTGCCGGTGGAACCCGAACAGAAGAAGTAGGCAGGCCATGAAGGTCTTCCACTGGCCGGGCGGCCCTCCGCCCGCCTTTCCTGAGAGCGTGGCCACGCTGGGCGTCTTCGACGGCGTGCACATCGGCCACCAGGCCATACTGCGCCTGGTCCTGGCGGAGGCCAGCGCGCGGGGCGTCCCGTCCGTAGTGATCACCTTCGACCGTCACCCGCACGACGTCCTCGGCCAGCCGCCGCAGCCCTCCCTCACGAGCCTTGCGCACAGGCTGAGGCTGTTTGAGGGCCTGGGCGTGGGGGCGTGCCTGGTGCTGGGATTCTCGTCGGAAGTGGCTGGGATGGAGGCCGAGGAGTTCGCCCGCACGGTCTTGCGCGACATGCTCGGGGTGAGGGTGCTCATCGGCGGACCGGACTGCCGGTTCGGGGCGGGCGGGCGGGGCGACCTGGTGATGCTGCGAGGCATGGAGGATGAGCTGGGGCTGGAAGCCAGGGCGCTGGGACCGGTTGAGGTCGACGGGGAGGTCGTCTCTAGCACCGCCGTCCGCCAAGCCATCCGCCGGGCCGATCTGAGGCGGGCGGAGAAGCTGCTGGGCAGGGCCTTCAGTCTGCTGGGCACGGTGGTGCGCGGCGCGGGGCGTGGCAGGGAGATGGGCTTTCCCACTGCCAATCTGGATGTGCACAACGAGCTGATCCCCGGCGAGGGCGTCTACGCCACGGTCCTGCTGACATCGGAGGGGGAGAGCCCGAGCGTGACGAGCGTGGGCATGCAGGAAACCTTCCAGGGCGAGGCGGGCGAGGCGGCCGTCGTGGAAGTGCACGCGATTGGCCTGGAGCTTGATCTCTACGGCCGGGACGTGGAGGTGCAGTTCGTGGCGCGGCTTCGGGAGCAGCGGCGCTTTGAGTCCGCCGAAGCCCTGGCCCGGCAGATGGCGCTCGACGTAGTCGCGGCGCGCGAGGCCCTCAGCCTTCGTGGCGTGTGAGGCTCCAGCTCGTCGTCGCAAGGCGCAAGTGCACGGCCAGCACGCGGAGACCGTGACTTGTCGCGAACGCAGGCGGAGCGCATAATGTAGCTTTGACTGCGGGGCTTCGCGCGAGCGAGGCGGCTGGACCTGGCGCGGCGCGCGGTTCTCCTGTCTGGAGGTCGATCATGCAGAGTACCGAAGAGTTGCTTGACGAAATAGTGACCTGCATTCGGGAGGCGGTGCACCCCGTGCGGATCATCCTGTTCGGAAGCCGTGCGCGGGGCGAGTCCGGTCCGCAGAGCGATTTCGACATCTTGATCGTCGCCCCCTCGTCCTTGCCTCGGTGGAAGAGGGCCGTGCCGGTCTATCGCTTGCTGGCTGGGCTGGGGGCGCCGAAGGACGTCGTATGGTGGACGCCTGAGGAGGTGGAGGAATGGCGGGGCGTTCGCTCTCACTTCATCAGTACGGTCTTGCGGGAGGGAAGAGTGCTGTATGAAAGGCCCGCGTGATCATGCACTGGGACTGCTGGAGAAGGCTTCGCATGACCTCATAGCTGCCGAGGCGACGATAGCCACCGGACAGGCCCTTGACACGGTCTGTTTCCACGCTCAGCAGGCGGCCGAGAAGTGCATCAAGGCGCTGCTGGCGCTGGAGGACGTGGTCTATCCGCATAGGCACGACATGGCAGAACTGGTGAACCTGACAACGTCGCGTTTCCCGGAACTCCTTCCGCTGGTGGGCGAACTGATAGGGTTTTCGGCCTACGCTGTCCAGATGCGCTACGACGAAGCCATGGCGCCAGATATGGATGAGGCCCGCTCGGCGCTTGAGATGGCCCGTGAAGTCCATGCGATCGCGCGGAGGATCATCGAATCCCGCGAACCCGAGGGCGAGAGCTAGTCCAGAGTGCGGGCATCAGTGCGCAATCGCGAGGGGGTGGCTGCCGATATGCCCTCTGGCGAGCGCCGCTTTCGCTTGACAGACTCTGCCGCCAGCCTGTATATTCGCGGGTCTGTCGCATGACCGGATGCGGCGCCGATACGTGCCCGAAAGGGCTTCCTGCCGTAGTTCCAGATTCCTCAACGATGAAACGTTTAGGACACGCTCTCTGAGACTAAGGAGACCGGTGAATGGCGATCAAGGTGGCGATTAACGGGTTCGGACGTATCGGGCGCCTGGTGTTCCGCGTCCTGCACGCGCGCGATGACTTCGAAGTGGTGGCCGTGAACGACCTGGCCGACGCCGAGACCCTGGCCGTCCTGCTGAAATACGACTCCGTTTACCGCCGGTTCCAGGGCGACGTGACCGCCGACGGCGAGGACCTGGTGGTAGACGGAAGGAAGATCCCGTGTCTGACCGAAAGGGACCCGGCGGCGCTGCCTTGGAAGGACCTGGGGGTCTATTTCGCGGTGGAGTCCACGGGGGTTTTCCGCTCGCGCTCGAGCCAGAAGGGCGGCTACGGGGACCACATCAAGGCCGGGGCCGAGAAGGTGCTGCTCACCGTGCCCGCCAAGGACGAGGTGGACGCCATGATCGTGCTGGGCGTGAATGACGGCGAACTGAAGCCCGAGCACAAGTGCATCTCCAATGCCTCCTGCACCACCAACTGCCTCGCGCCCGTTGCCAAGGTCCTGCACGAGAGTTTCACGATCACCCAGGGCCTCATGACCACCACCCACGCCTACACGAACGACCAGACCGTATGCGACATGGTCCACACCGATCCCCGCCGGGCGCGCGCCGCCGCCGTCAACATCATCCCCACCACTACCGGCGCGGCCAAGGCTGTGGGCAAGGTCATACCCGACCTGAAAGGCAAACTCGACGGCATGGCGATGCGCGTGCCCGTGGTCACCGGCTCGGTGATAGACCTGGTCGCCATCTGTGAGAAGGAACTCAGCACCGAGCGCGTCAACGCCGCCGTGAAGGCCGCGGCCGAGGGACCGATGCAGGGCATCCTCGAGTACTGCGAGGACCCGATTGTCTCCTGCGACATCATCCAGAACGCCCACAGCTCCATCCTCGATTCCCAGGCCACGATGGCCATGGGCGGCAACTTGGTGAAGGTGATCTCGTGGTACGACAACGAGTGGGGGTATTCGAACAGGGTGGCGGACCTGATGGCGAAGGCCGCAGCGTTGTAGGTGCGCCGTTTCGCTCGGCGAGAACGCCCCTGACGACGTCGTCCTCGACATCTGCGGGGATGCCCTGGACGGGGTGTTCCAGCCGGTTTCAACAGGCAGGAGAGGCGCGCGATGAGAACCCTCAATGACCTCCCCGACGACATCGCCGGCAAGCGGGTGCTGATGCGGGTGGACTTCAACGTACCGCTGGATAAGAAGACGCACGAGATCACCAACGACATGCGCATCCGCCGGGCGCTGCCCACGATTCGCCACGTCACCCGGCGCGGCGGAAAGGCCATCCTGATGAGCCACCTGGGCCGCCCCGACGGCGAGGCCAGGCTCGAGCTGAGCATGAAGAAGGTGGCCGACAGGCTGGCCGGGTTGCTGGGCGAGCCGGTGTCGTTCGCGCCCGACTGCGTGGGCAGTGGGGCGATGAACGCCGTCAAGGCGCTGAAGGACGGCGGGGTCCTCATGCTGGAGAACGTGCGTTTCCACGCGGAGGAGGAGGATAACGAGCCGGCCTTCGCCGAGCAGATGGCGGCGCTGGGCGAGCTTTTCGTCGACGACGCGTTCGGCACGGTACACCGCTGCCATGCCAGCGTCGTTGGCGTGCCCGGGTTGCTGCCCTCGTTTGCGGGCCTGCTCGTGGAGAGGGAGATAGCCTGCCTTTCCAGGGTCATCGAGAGCCCCGAGCATCCCTTTGTGGCCGTCATGGGCGGCGCGAAGGTCAAGGATAAGATCGGCGCCATCCGCAACCTGCTCAAGATTGCCGACGCCATCCTCGTGGGCGGCGCCATGGCCTACGCGTTCCTGAGGGCGCAGGGCAAATGCGTGGGCGATTCCATGGTGGACGAGAAGAGCGTCCCCAAGGCCGCCGAGTTGCTGGAAGCGGGCGCGGGCAAGATCCTGCTGCCCGTCGACCACCTGTGCGCAAGGCAGGTCAGCGAGGACGCCGAGGTAGTCACCTGCGAGGACGATATCCTCGACGGCCTGAAAGGGCTGGACATCGGCCCGAGGACCGCCGAGGCCTATGCGGACCTCATTCGCAAGGCCAGCGTCGTCACCTGGAACGGCCCGATGGGCTATGCGGAGATCAAGCAGTTCGCAAAGGGCACCGAGGCCGTCGCACGGGCCATGGCGGCCTGCGGCGGGGTGACGGTCGTCGGCGGCGGCGAGAGCGCCGAGGCCGTCGAGGCCCTTGGGCTTCAGGACAAGATGACGCACGTTTCCACGGGCGGCGGCGCCTGCCTGGAGTTTCTGGCCGGCGAGGAGTTGGCCGGGATCGCGGCGCTGAAATGACCTTAGCAGCGGCAGGCCCCGCGCCGCAGAGCGCGCGGAGGGCTTGCAGGTGCGCGTGGTGCCTTCTCTCGGCGTCCTTTGTGGGACAGTGGCGTTGTCGTTTCGAGAACGCAAGCTCGGGCAGCAGCCGTGAAGATCAAGATAGCGCCCGCCATCATGGACGGTGATCTGGCGCGCCTGGCCGACCAGGTCGCGCTCGTGGAGGAGGCAGGGGCGGACCTGATCCATGTGGACATCATGGACGGGCACTATGTCCCCTCGTTCGTGGGGGGGCCACGCGTGGTGAAGGCCATCAAGCGGTGCGCCACCATCCCGGTGGACGTGCACCTGATGGTCACGAACCCCGACCAGGCCGCCGAGTGGTTCATCGACGCAGGGGCGGACATCCTCATCTTCCACCCCGACGCTTCCGCCGATCCCGCCGCCCTGATCGGCCGGCTCCACGAGGCCGGGCGCAGCGCCGGAATTGCCCTCAACCCGGACGTGGCTCCGGAGACGATCGAGCCCTTCGCGCGGGAGCTGGACTGCATTGTGGCCATGACCGTCTTCCCGGGCTTCAGCGGGCAGGAGTTCCTCGAGTCGGGGTGCGCCAAGATTCCCGCGTTGCGCCGGCTGTGCAGGAAGGGTATAGATATATATGCCGACGGCGGCATAGGCCCTGCGACCGTCCCCGTTGCTGTTCGATACGGGGCAAACGTTATGGCGGCGGCGTCGGCGGTCTTTGCATCGGACGTGAAACCGGCGGAAGCCATACGCCGGCTGCGGCGGAATGCCGAAGCGGTTCGGCAGCCCTCCGACATCACCGGCCATGACGACTGAAGGAGTGCCATGCGATTCTTCGGGAGAAAGAAGCCTGAGAAGCGCCCGGTCCCGGACGGTGTGTTCGTCAAGTGCGACGGGTGCGACGAGATGGTCTACCGCAAGAGCGTGGAAGAGCGGCTCCAAGTATGTCCCGAGTGCGATTACCACTTCCGGATCGGGGCACTGGAGCGCGTCCGCCTGCACACCGATGACGGCAGCTTTCGGGAGATCGACGGCGACCTGACCAGTTGCGACCCGCTGTCTTTCGTGGCGCGGAAGGCCTATACCGATCAGATCATCGCCGGCCGAGCGAAGAGCGACCTAAACGAGGCCATCATCTGCGGGACGGCCGGGATGGAGGGTCGCGAGGTGGTGTTCGCCGCTATGGAATTCTCCTTCATCGGCGGCAGCATGGGCTCCGCGGTGGGTGAGAAGGTCACGCGGGCGGCGGAGTTGGCACTGGAGCGAAGGATCCCGCTTGTGACCGTATCCGCCAGCGGCGGCGCGCGCATGCAGGAGGGCGCCTTGAGCCTGATGCAGATGGCCAAGAGCTGCGCCGCCTTATACCGCCTGCACCAGGAGAAGGTCCCCTACGTCAGCGTCATGGTCCATCCCACCACGGGCGGCGTCACGGCGAGTTGGGCGAGCATGGGCGACGTCATCATCGCCGAGCCGAAGGCCCTGATCGGCTTCGCCGGCCGGCGCGTCATCGAGCAGACCATCAAGCAGAAGCTCCCGCCCGACTTCCAGACCGCCGAGTTCCTTCTCGCGCACGGGTTCGTCGACATGATCGTCCCGCGCGCCGAGATCAAGCCCGCCGTAGCGCGGGTGCTGGACTACCTTGCCCCCGTATCCTCCTCCGCTGCACCCGCCGGCGAGGACAGCGAATAGGCCCCGGAGCGCGTCCGGGCCCTCATGGGCTCTCGTGGCGGGCGTCGTCCAACTTCCGCAGCTTGTGGCGGGCGAAAAGGGGGGCCTTGTCCAGGAGCCTCTCGAAGGCCTGGCGCGCCTCCCTGCGCCTTCCGAGCCGAAGGAGGCAACTGCCCAGCGCGTACTCCACTCCCGGCTCCCTCGGCGAGAGCGCCCGGAGCTCCTCCAGGTGCTTGACCGCATCCCCGCAGTTGCCCGCCGCCGCTGCCTCGCTGCCCAGGACGAAGAGCGCCATCTGGAGCTCTTCCTTGGGAGGCCGGTGGCCTTCAGGAGTGCGGTGCGCGGCAGCCCACTCGGCCATGCAGTCCCTGGCGAAGGCGATGTCGCCGGTCTCGAAGCACAGGCAGCCGAGCGCGTGCAGCAGGTCCAGGCGCGCCTTGCCCTCGGGGCGGGTGGCCAGGACCTCCTCGGCCAACGCGCACAGTTTTGCGACGCCTTCCAGCACGTCCGGGGCCTCGGGCGCGATCTCCGCGGCGCCCTCCAGCGTCACAAGCGCTCGTTCCAGATTGCCCTTGCCGGCGAGCGCCACGGCCTTCTCAACAAGTCTTGTCGCTTTCTTCAGCGCCCGCCGGCCGACGGCCGCGGGCGGCGCGCTGCCGGGCGACTCCCCTGCGTTCGCTGCCCCGGACAGATGTCCCTCGACCCTGAGCAGCAACCTGGCCTCGAAGCCCGACGAGAGCGGGAAGTCCTGGTCCGCCAGCGTCGCCATTGCCTCCGAGCGCCTGCCCTCGTCCCAGTCGCACAGCAGCAGGTAGCCGCGGGTCAGAGGATTTTCGGGGTCGATTTCCAGCGACCTGCGCAGCGAACCGCGGGCGCCCTCGACCCGGCCCTCGTCCAGGTGCACGAGGCCCAGGTTCATCGGGTGGACCGCGCTCTCCGGCTCGAGCACCATGGCCTTCTCGAGCGCCTCGACGGCCGCCTCGGGCTGACCGGATTCGGCCAGGGCGAGGCCGCAGTTCGTGCGCAAGCGCCCGTCGTCTCCCAGCCCTTCGACGGCCTGCTGGAAGGATGGGAGCGCTTCCTCGAAACGGAACCGCTGCGCCAGTCGCAACGCCCGCCTGTGGGCGCGATCGGCTTTGCCAATTGAGAACACCCTGCCAGAACCCTCCTGGATCACGTGGCTGCGGCCCGTCCATCACTGCGCGAATGCTACCGGCACGGCGGCAAGCTGTCAATGGGCACAGGCAACGGGAATTGGAGCGCCGCCCGAGGGGCGGCTTGACCCAGCGTGAGTCCCCGCCGTACAATGGACTTAGGCGCTATTGCAGAACCCGCTCCGTCGGCCCGAGGCCGAGCGAGAGCGTCGAGGGCAAGGCGGCCGAAGCAGGCGATTCAAAGGCCAGAATCGCAAATGAAGGGCGACACAGCCATTCGGCGCTCGCAGCCGGCCGAAGCCAGGATGGGGTCTTGCAATAGCGCCTAAGACCGAAAGCCCTGCCGCCAACCGCCGGACGCACGTGACCGTCATTCCCATCCCCTCAGTGCAGGGAGAGCCCAAGGGCCCTCAGAATTCCCACGCCTTGCCGTACGCGTCGAGATGCGTGATTTCGCTCAAGGGCTTCTTATCCGCCTGGCGCGGCGGGCTGACGGGCTTGCCGATCGGCAGGATGGCCAGCAGCAGCAGGTGGGCGGGCACCTCGAGGATATCCTTGCCGCGCTCCTCATGCATCAGCACGTAGCCCTCCACCCACAGCGAGGCATATCCCAGCGCCACGCACGCCAGCAGCATGTTCTCGATCGCGGCCCCTGCGTCTTCGCGCCAGTACTTGCTGGCGTCCTCGTCCACAACCACCGCCACGGCCGCCGAAGCCTCCGCGATGCAGCCCTGGATCTCACCCAGCTCCTTCAGCACGTCCCCGTCGCGCACGACGATGAACTCCCAGGGCTGGCGGTTGTAGCCCGAAGGCGCCCGACGCCCGGCGTCAACGATCTTCTCGAGGTCCTCCGCAGGGATCTCGCACTTCTCGAACGACCGAACGCTTGCCCGCGCCTTCAGGGCCTCGAACACCTCCATGACCGCTCCCTTCTCCCCAACGGGGCGCATCCCCAATGGGGCGCAACTCGAGACACGTGGCCGCACAGGGTTCTTGCTCCTGCGCTCAGGCCCGCTTCGGCCCGCGCGCAGGCGCACCAGCTAGTTTATGGATAAGCCCCCCATTTTGCAAACGCACGGGAAACCCGCTGGATCGCGTCATTCGGACTCATCCGCTCGGAACACGCCCCACTCGTCGCCGTAACGCACATCGACAAGCGTGAGCCCGCGCGCGGGCGCGGTTGGACCCGCCGCGCGGCGGTCGCGCTCGGCCAGTACGCCGGCGAATCCGGCCGGCGTGAGCTTCCCGCGCCCGACTTCGAGCATCGTCCCGACCAGCGCGCGGACCATGTTGTAAAGGAACGCGTCCCCCTCGATCTCGTAGTGCAGCTCCTCGCCCACCGCAAGCCACTCGTTGCGCGTGACGGTGCGCACGGTGTTCTGGCCCTCCTGGACCTCGGTGGCGAAGCTGGCGAAATCATGGGTGCCGACCACCGCCTCGGCGCAGCGCTCCATCGCCTCCCGATCCAGTGGCCCAAAGACGCGCGTCGAGTAGCGCTGCACGAGGGGCCGGCGGATGCGCGAAGGAAGGACCCGGTAGCGGTAGAGTTTCGAGCGGGGCGAAAAGCGCGCGTTGAACTCCGGCCGGGCCTCGGAGGCCGCCAGCACCGCCACGTCCTCCGGCAGCCAGTGGTTCATGGCCCTGACGAGCACGTCGCAGGAGAGGGCCGACTCGGTGTCGAAATGCGCCACCTGTCCGAGCGCGTGTACGCCGGCGTCGGTACGGCTCGCCCCCTGCACCGGCACGCGCGTCTCGACGCCTGTGGCCTTCGCCACGGCGGCCTCTACGGAGCCCTGCACCGAGCGCCCTTCGGCCTGGAGCTGCCAGCCACAGAACCCCGTTCCGTCGTATTCGATCTTGATCGCAATCCGCCGCATACGCCCGCCCTATCCGAACAAGTCGCTTTTGATGTTCCAACTACGATTGACGCTGTAGGGGCACGCCATGGCGTGCCCGAAGTCGTGGCAATGGTGGAACACAGGGCACGGCATCCGGCCTTCGCAGCCGGAGCGGCTGCTTCGGCGGAGTAGGCGGCCGTGCCCCTACCCCTTGCATTCAAGATTGCAGGGATCAATAGTGCGCCCCTTTGCCCACGAAGCGTCCTCTGCTGTTGACTTGCGGGCAAATGGCATCTCGTGGAATGCGCGTCAATAGTAGAACCCCCAGTAACAGATCCCGCAGACGATCCCGGGCAGCAGAACTAGGATCTGCAGCAGCCACCAGGGGACGCCGAGCACTTTGCGCCTGTAGAAGCTCGGAAGGCACACAATGAATAAGTACACGAAAACGTAGACGAGGGCCGACGAAAAGATGATCACCTCCATATAGGCGAACGGCACGATTCGCCCGGCCGCCCACCGGAACCACTCGTCCGTCGCATGGATAGCAACCCACAGAGCCGGGAATGGTATCAAGCTCACGACTGTTGCAGGCACAATAAGGTCGGCGCGGCCGAGGAAGTACAGGGCGCCGACGAAAAGCACGGACGCGGCGGCAATGGCCGCGGCATATACTAGCCAGCGCTTCCTCCGCCTGGCCTGCATCCGAGCGGGCGGCTCAAAGGGCGCCTCGCTTATGTCTCCGCCGCTAGTCACGCTCAGAACCCCCTGACAGGAGCGGAAGGCCTTGCCAATCGAGATTCGCAAATCCCAAATCGAAAATGAACTCACCCGCTGTGGCGGATGATGATGACGTCGCCGTCCTGAACCTCGTAGGTCTTGCCTTCGAGGCGGAACTTGCCCTGCGCCTTGGTCTCCTTGATCGATCCGCAGGCCCTCAGGTCCTCCAGCGCCATGACCTCGGCGCGGATGAAGCCCCTCGCTATGTCGCTGTGGATGGCGTCGGCGGCGTCCAGGGCGGTCTCGCCCGCCCGGACCGTCCAGGCCCGCACCTCGTCCGCGCCGTAGGTCAAGAAGGTCCGCAGCCCGAGCGCGGCGTAGCACTCGCGCACCACCGCGCCGGCGGCCGGCTCCCGGAGCCCGGCGTCCGCCATGAACTCGCCCCGGTCCGCCTCGTCCAGCTCCATGATCTCCATCTCGAGCCCGGCGCACATGGGCACGAGCGGCCCGTCGAGGCCGGGGAGGTCGGGCGCGCCGCCGATGGCGCCCTCGCCGATGTTCAGAACGCAGATGCGGGGCTTGAGCGTCAGGAAGGCGTAGCTGCGCAGCGTCTTCTCCTGCGCCGCGCTCATCTGGACAGAGCTTATGCCCATGTGCGATTCGATGGACTCGCGGCAGCGTTCCAGCAGGTCCAGTTTCTCCTGAAGCACCTGACACTCGGCGGCCGGGTGGGGCTTCTTGATGTCCACCTGGAACTTCTCGATGCGGCCCTCTGCGACGGCCAGGTCCGCCAGAAGCAGCTCCTCGGCGATACGGGCGGCGTCGCGCACCGGGTCCACGCCGCCCAGCGGGTGCGGCACGGTGGGGTCATCGAAGGCGCGCAGCACGACGAGCAGGGCGTCCTGGGCGCGGGCCTCCGCCACGGCCTGGGCGCTCTCGTGCACGCCCGCCTGGCCAACGTGGGCGAACACGCCGCCGCAGTCCTCCACGTCGACGGTGGCATGGACGGTCTTCTTGGGCTGGAAGAGCCCGACCAGGAAGTCGACGCGCTCATCGGGCACCTTGAGCACGGCCATCTGGGTGGCGTCGGCGCGATGCCCGGGGCCGACCTCGCCGTGCGCGCCGGTGAGGGCGTTGAAGACCGTCGTCGCACCCGCCTGCGGCAGCCCGATGATCCCCACCTTCATGTGCCGGTCTCCTTTTGCCGCGAATGCTGATGCCTGTGCCGCCCGCCGCCGGAACCACCAAGAAGATAGCACATCGAATGTCGTGCGGCAAGGGTTCCCCGGCACGCGAAACGTCTGGAATCCGCCTTGAAAACGCCCGGCCCGTGCCTTAACCTATCTTGTCTACCGTGCGCCACCTTCAGGGGGGAGGATTGCCATGAAGATCGAGGATTACCAGTTCGGGCGGATCACGGTTGACGGGGAGAGTTACACGAGCGATGTGATCATTTCGCCGGACGGGGTGGATGCGTCCTGGCGGCGCGAGAAGGGGCACAAGGTCTCGCGCAAGGACCTCGCGCCGGTCCTGGCCGCCGAACCCGAGGTGCTCGTGATCGGCACCGGGGCCTACGGCGTGATGAAGGTCAAGCCCAAGGCCGACGCGCTCGCTCGCGAGAGGTGCCGCGAGGTCCATGTGCTCACGACGCCGGAGGCGTGCAAGAAGTTCAACGAGCTTGCGGGGGCCGGCCTGCGCGTCGTGGCGGCGCTGCACTTGACGTGCTGAGCCGTTTCAGACAACTGCGTTCCCGTTCTCACGGACTTGGGCGCGGGCGGGACGCCCGCGCTACCCAATCACGGGGTAGCTGAGGCGTCTCGCCTCAGCGGCAGATATACCTTCAATCACGAGGGCGATTCTCTGAAACCCCTTAGCCTGGGCGCGGCTCCCGTCCGGGGGGCGTGGGCGCTCGGGGGATGACGCGCACCTCGCCGGCTTCGAAGCGCAGCTCCTTGTCGAACTCGGGGAACAGTGAGGGCTGGTGGGTGACGATGAGCATGGTGCGTCCCACGGCGCGGCGCCGGAGGGTTTCGGCGATGGCGTGCGCCTCCGTGTCAAGGCCCGCAAGGGCGCGGGCGATGCTGATTCGCTGGCGCTGGGTGTAGGACAGTTGTATGCCCCCCTCGCCGATGCGCGTGGCGTATCCGCGGGGCAGGTTGCGTATGAACACGTCAGCCTGGGCCTCCCTGGCGGCTGCGATCACCTCGGTCTCGGTGGCCGCGGGGCGCGCGTAGCGGATGTTGTCCACCACCGTGGCATCGAAAAGGAAACTGTCCTCGAACACGAAGCTGACCTGCCCGCGCAGGGCGGGCAGCGTGAACTGGTTGAGGCTGACGCTGTCGACGTGGATGTCGCCCGTCCTGCAATCGTAGAAGCGCGGGATCAGGTGCAGCAGCGTGGTCTTGCCGCAGCCGGCGGGGCCGGTCAGAAGGACCTGTTCGCCGGGGTCGACCCGGAAGCTGACGTTCTTGAAGAGGTCCTCTCTGCCGAAGCCGAACCCGACGTTGCGGAACTCCAGCTTGCCGTGCGAGATCTTGTAGGGAAAGGCTCTGGGGTGGGTGTGGACCTCGGGTGCGGTGCGCAGGATCTCGTAGACCCTATCGACGGAGGCGCTGGTGCCGGCGAACTTGCCGGCGTCAGCCACCAGCTCGATGGCCAGGGGGTAGAGCCTGCCGAGGTAGACAAAGAACGCGGCGAACTCCGCGGCGAAAGAGGTCAGCTCCGCCCCGGCCTCCACGCGCATGAGGGCAATCCAGCCCCCGGCGGCGAAAAGCAGTATGTAACTGAAACCCACGAGGGTATCGGCGCTGATCTTCTGGAGCAGGTAGAAACGGTACTGCGCGATCTGGGCCAGCATCCCCTTTCGCATGGTCCTGGCGAAGCGTTCCTGCTCCTGCGCTTCGCCCACGGCCGCCTTGACGGTCTTCACGCCCGAGAACCGCTCCACCAGGTCCCCGCTGATGCTGGAGACCTGCTCCTTGGCGACGCGGGCCGAGCGCCTGATCGGACCGCTGAAGGCGCGGTAGACCACGAAGTTCAGGGGCAGCACGGCCAGTGCAATGAGCGCCAGGACCGTGTTGAGCTTGATGATGACGATCGCCGCCACCACGAGCATCAGGGCGTTCAGAAGGAGCTTGATCAGCTCCCCGCAGATGAACAGCTTGATGGTCTCGACGTCCTGGATGAGCCGGGCCGATATCTTGCCGGGCTTCTGGCGGCTGTAATAACCCACGCTCAGACGGTAGAGGTGGGTCATCAGCTGGTTGCGCAGGCGGAAGGCCACGCGTTCGCCAAGCAGCACGATCTGGCTCTTCGAGAAGTAGTAGAGCACGTTCTTGGCGACGTAAATCACCAGGATCGCCGCCGCCACGTGGAACAACACCTGGAGCCTCTGACCCGCGTTGATCGTATCGACCGCGATCTTCAGCGTGTAGGGCACCGACATGTTCAGCACGCTGAGCACGACCGATGAGCAGAACACTACCCCCAGCTTGGCCCGCTGCGGCCACAGGATGTAGAGGAACTCACGGAGAAGCGGAAACGCCTTCTTGGGAGCGCTGGGCATCATCTGCGGAATCGCTCTCTGCTCCTTCGTCTCCCGGCGGGGCCGGCACGCTCCAGCCCTCGGCACGTGATGGCGGATGTTTGTACCGCACCTTCCCCCCCCTCAGAACCACCACCCCGAAGTCATAGTACCATTCCTCCCCCTCCCGGGCCTCGGCGATCTCTCTCGGCTCTCCGACCAGCCTCTTGAGCGTCCGGGCGTCCATGCCCACGAAGATGAACTCGTGCGCGGGCAGGTCGAAGCGGCTCGGCGTCCTGCGGGACTCCAGCGGGCGCTGCCCCGGGACAGGGGCCGTCCGGCAGCCGGCCCCCCCGACAAGACACCAGCCGCATAACACCGCCGCCGCAGCAGCAGCAGCAAGCCTACTGGCCCTCGCGTTCGAGGACATCCCGAATCCCTTCGTAGCTGTGGCGGAAGATGTCCTGGAACGTCTCGTAGTAGAAATCGCTCTGGAAGAAGTAGTCGGCGACGTCGAACTCGATCAGGAAGTAGCGATCGCCGCCGGGGTCAAGTTCCGGCATCACGATGCGCCGCCCGACCTGGAAGTTCTCCAGGTTCAGCACGTCGCTGAAGTCATTGACCTTGACAGTCTCGCGAAGCGCCATGGCTATCTGGAGGCGCCTGAGGTCGTTGTCGTCCTCGTTTCTGTCCGCCAGGAGCACTGCGGCCTTGTCCCGCACCCAGCCCTCGGTCTTGCTGTAGTCGTAGAGGAGCTTCTCGGCCTCTTCGCGGCTCTCGACACGGACCCACTCCCCGTCCGCTACCTGCTCTGCGAGAAGCTCCGTAACGCCCTCCTCGCGGCTGCGCCCGTAGCGCAGCAGGAGCACGTCCTTCGGATAGGGGCGCTCGAGGGGGTGGGTCTCATCTTCGCCCTGGCGCTCTGCGAAGACCTCTTTGAGCCGCTTAACCCTGAAGCCGGCCGGCTTCGTCTTGTCCGGGGAGAAGAAGATGATGCGCTCGGGCGCCACGTCCTCGTGAACGGCGAGCTTCTGTATGATCTCGTAAACCATCCGGATTACGAAGGCCTGCTCGCCCGGGATGCGGCCGGTTCCGAACTGGCGGAAGAGCGGGTCGAAACGGCGCTCTGGATGATGCTCCAGGTAGGCGCGGGCGCGCCGGATGATGCCGCCGACCCTGTCGTTCTGCACGATGAACCCCAGGTCGAAAACGTCTTCGCTCTTGAGCCGGTATGAGTTGCGGAAAAGGCGGTTGTCCAGGAAATCGAACCGCTTGGTATCCTTGGGCAGGATGGGCCGGTGTGCCCCCTCGGGTTCGAACACGCGCGGGGTGAGCACAATGATCACCTCGCGCCGTATCTTGCGGTCCGAACGTATCTTGAACAGGTTCCCCAGGATCGGAATGGCTGAGATGATAGGGATGCGCTGGTGGGTGGCGGATTCCTCCTTGCGGATGAGGCCGCCGATGATGAACGGCGTGTTGTTCCGGATGCGGGCGATGGTCTCGACCTGGCGACGGTTTATGACGGGCGCCACGGGCTCCCCGCCGATGGTGATGAAGTCCTCCAGAGGCGCCTCGCTCACCTCCGTCTTGATCTGCATCGTCACCCAGGAGCCGTCGCTCGAGACCCTGGGCTTGATGTTGAGCGTGATGCCGACCTTCTCGAACCGGACCTTCACCTGCACGGTGCCCCCGGTGACGGTGCTGCTCTCGATGATAGGGATGTTTTCGATGATCGATATGCGGGCCTGGCGGTTGTCCAGGGTCAGAATGGAGGGGCTGGAAAGCACCTCTCCCATCCTCTGGTCGATGACGGCCTTGAGCGTGGCCGAGAGGAGCCGTGCGTCAACGATGCCGTTCTTGACGAGCGTGCCGGTGAGCAGCCCCTTCCCGCCCGAGGTCTCTTCAAACTTCAACCGCAGGTGCCCGCTGATATAATCGTACTCGAAGCCCAGTTCCCGCAGCGCGTCTTCCGATAGCTCGATAACGGTGGCCTCGATGAGCACCTGCCGCCCCGGCACGTCGATCTCGTACGTAAGCAGGTTCCGAAGGTCGATGAGCCCGGCGAGCTGGTCCCCCCGGTAAAGGATCATCAGGCGCTGCTGGGGCGAGGAGTCCGTGGTGGGGTTCAGCCGGTCGGCCTCGCCCTTCTTGATCAACTCGCCCACCACGGTGTCGGCCGCGGTATCGGGCAGATGGAAAATGATCGGCGTGGCGTCGCGCGGCACCGGACCGGTCGGAGAGCCGACCGTGTAACCCAGCGCCTTGAGGATGTCCAGGCACAACTTCGCTTCAATATAGCTGACCTGGTAGATTTCCCGCTCCAGGTCCAGCACCCCGATGGTTTCGGGCGGCCCGGCCTCCTGGGCCGATCCCACGCAAGGCCACAGGACGAAGACGATGAGCAGCGGCGCGAGGAACGTGCGCCTCAGAACCTCGGCGAGAAACGGTCTCTTATGCATCGCCAGCCAACCCTCAAACGCACGCGAACACCCCCGTCTGCTTGCGCCTGACCGCCCGGCCTGGCACGAACGGAGGACGACCGTCGTGTCGACCGACGCGAAGATATTGTGCCGCAGCCAGCCCACGAATGCAAGTGAGCGCCGGCGCGCAGAACGGCACCCTGACAGGATGACGGGACAAGCAGGATGGGCTGACGCCCGGCCATTCGCCACCCTATCCCGTCCATCCTGCTATCCTGTCCAGGCCTGTGCCGTGCGCCCTACTCGGGCGCCGAATCCGTCAGGCGGCGGCAGGCCTCGCGGTAGCGCTCGGCCGTCATCTCGACCACTTCGGGCGGCAGCGAGGGGGCGGGCGGCGAGTGGTCCCAGCCCGAATCGTCCAGCCACTGCCTCACGTACTGCTTGTCGAAGGCGAAGGGCGATGAGCCGGGCCGGTGGCTATCGGCGGGCCAGAAGCGGGATGAGTCGGGCGTGAGGACCTCATCGATGAGCATCAGCCCGCCCCCGTGCAGGCCCCACTCGAACTTCGTGTCGGCGATGATGATGCCGCGCGCGGCGGCATACTCGGCCGCCTTCCCATACACGGCGATGGAGCGATCGCGGATGTCCTCGGCCACGTCCCTGCCGACGATCTCGGCGGCCTCATCCATTGTCAGGGGCTCGTCATGGCCGCTCGCGGCCTTGGTGGTGGGGGTGAAGATGGGTTCGGGGAGTTGCTCGGCCTGGCGCAGCCCCGCCGGGAGCCTGACGCCGCAGACCTCGCCCCTCTCCCGATACTCCCGCCAGCCCGAGCCCGCCAGGTAGCCGCGCACCACGCACTCCACCGGCACCACATCCGCCCGCCGCACCAGCATCGAGCGGCCGCGCAGGAGGTCGGCGTGAGGCTCGACCTCAGGGCCCATCTCGCCCGGGTCCGCGGCGATCAGGTGGTTCGGCGCCATCTCGCCCAGGTAGTCCAGCCAGAACAGCGTCAGGGCCGTCAGCACCTTCCCCTTCCAGGGGATGCCGGTGGGCAGGACGCTGTCGTAGGCGCTGAGGCGGTCTGTGGCGACGATCAGCAGGTCCTCGCCGACGCGGTAGACATCGCGCACCTTGCCCCGGTTGAACAGTTCCAGTCCCTCAAGGTTCGTCTCCATCACCACCTGCGGCGTATCCATCTTCACACTCCTGCATCGCCCAAGACCATAATCAACCTTTCCCACACGCCCCCGAATCATATCCGACCGCACGGCCTCTGGCAAGCGTGGCCCCAGGCCCGCTCGTCCTCCTCGTACTCGTTCTCTCCCTGAATGCAGAGTGCTGGCAATGATCCGGCGGGACGCCGCGGCCGGACGCAGGCGGCCGAAACGCGCGGATGTGCCGGGTTCCCCCAGTCCCAACTTACTTCGACTCCGGCTCTTCCTGCTTCTCTGCCTGACGGAGCATGAATATCACCGCCACCTTGAAATACGCGATGATCTTCAGCACGCCCCAGGTCAGCGCGCCGCAAATCGCTACGAAAAGGCCGAACGCAATAAGCTTAGGATCGCCAGCCGGGGCATAAATGATGAGCAGAGCGCCTGCAGCTATGGCCAGAAAGGCGAGGGCCGTCCCCAGCCAGAACTGCCTGTTTGCCCGTTTCAGTTGGACGCCGAGGGCATCGACGGGTTTCCGCTTCACAGGCTTTTTCGGCCCGGTCGGTTGCATCTGGAATCCTCCTTCACCCATCCCCCAAGACCGGTGTCATGCAGCGCCAACGAGACGTCCATCCCCCTCCCATACCCCCGCCACGCCCCGGCCGCGGGCCGTGCGAATCAGGACGCGAACTGGGGCATGATCTCCTTTTCCCGCTCGAACATCTCGTCCACCATCGCCCTGATCTCCTCCAGGGACAGGACGGCCGCCGTCAGCGGATCGTAGGCGACGGCCCAGTAGAGCCGGTCGCGGTCGCCCTCCAGCGCGGCGTCCACGGCCATCTCGAGCGAGCGGGTGCTCATGCTGTTTAGGGCCGCAAGCTGCGGGGGCAGATCGCCCACGTAGCAGGTATGGACCCCGGCGCCGTCGGCATAGCACGGCACCTCGACGCTAACGCCCGGCGGCAGGTTCGTAATCAGCCCGTCGTTGGGCATTGTGGCGTTGAAGCGGAAAGGCTCCCCGGTGACCAGGGCGTTCATGATGTAGGCGCCGTACTCGTATCCGCGCGCGAGATCGAAGGGCTCCTCGCTTTCGGCGATCTTTCGCAACGCCCCCATATACTCCGCGCGGTCGGTGGTGTACATGCTCTTGATGAATCCCGTGCCGCCGTTCCAGCGGCCGCCGGGGGTGTATTTCTCCTTCAGGTCGGGCCGCTTGCGGAACCACGGGTTGTATTCGGAGTTGTGGCCGCTGGACTCGGTGACGTAGTAGTCGAGCTGGCGCAGCATCTCCACGCGCGTCGTGTTGCCCTGCCGCCATCCCTCGTTCTCCCGGCCGGCCTTGCGAATGCGCGGGTAGGCATCTTCGCCGCGGCAGGTGTAGGAGAGCACCCAGGCCTGGTGGTTGATCCCCGCGACCCAGGAGGCGCACTCGGCCGGGTCCTCGCCGATGATGCCGGCCAGCTCCGTGTGGGCGCTCTGGACGCTGTGGCACAGGCCCACTACCTGCGTGCCGGTCGCCTTGCGCATCGCCCGGCAGACCATCGACATGGGGTTGGTGTGGTTGAGCATGAGCGCATTCGGGCACAGCTCCTCCATGTCCCGCGCGATCTCCACCAGCGCGGGGGCCGTCCGCATGGCGCGGAAGATCCCGCCCGGGCCCATCGTATCGGCGATGCACTGGTCCACGCCGTACTTCAGCGGGATGTCGATCTCCCAGTGGATCGGCGCGCGCCCGCCGACCAGGATAACGACGAAGACGAAGTCGGCCCCTTCGAGCGCCTTACGGCGGTCCGTGGTCGCCTCGAGCCGCGCCGGATAGCCGCCCTGCTCGATCATCCTGCGGGCGACGGTCTCGGTGTAGCCGAGCGGCTCGGGGTCGATGTCCACCAGGACGATGGTGGAGTCCTCGAGCGCGGGGAACGAGAGGGTGTCGCGGACGAGCGTGCGGGCGAAGATGGCGCTTCCGGCCCCGATGATGGCAATGCGCGGCATGGGTCGGCCTCCAGAAAAGCAGTCGCCTACTCCGCCGAAGTAGCTTCCGTGCTCCGCAGGAGCGCTGCTGCGCAGGATGCATCGGCTACGAAGGCCGGAAGCGGTCGGCGGTGAGCAGTGTGAAATCAAGAAATCGGCAATCGAGAATCGGCAATCCCCTCACCCGCCTATGGACTGCATGTACTGCCGGATGTTGTCGAAGAAGAAGATGAGGGCTGCGCAGCAGGCGGCGTCCGTCAGGAGGGACCCCGCCAGCGTCATGATCTCGCTGCGCCGGTCCTCCTTCTCGCCGAGGCGGGCCACGACGAAGACCGCCACGATGGCGAACAAAACCCCCGCCCCCAGATGGCCGAAACGCACCGTCTCGTAAAACTCCTCGGGCATCACCAGCCCCCCCAGCGTCCAGCCGGCCACGAACGCTATCAGCGGGCTGAGGCTCAGCGCGATGATCCAGATGGGATAAGTCTGACGATCCAGCAGGAGGAAATATCTCTCCAGGAGCGTGGCGGCCGCAAGGCTAAGGAAGGTAAGGATGCCCGCGCCGACCACGTAGGAAGCGAACCATACCAGCAACGCCGCCAGGGCCAAGAACACCTCTTTCACGGGACGTATTCCTCTGTCTCAGCGTTTGACGGGCGGCTCACCTGTCTCGCCCCCACGGCTGCGGCGAGGCCTGTGAGATCGAACATGTCCAGGAACTCGCGCAGGAGCTTCTTGTCCCCGTTGCTTGACCATATTTGCAGAGTCAGCGAGTTCGTGCTCAGCGCGAGGGCAGTCAGGTGCCGCTCATGTCCCGGAGTTGCGATGATCGTCCCGCCTTCTTTCTCCTCCAGCCGTTTGCTGTACGGAAGAAAGGGCGCGGTCATAACGTCCGGGTAGGTCTGGAGACCCACCCCGAACCGTTGGGTGGGGTCGGCATATGCGCGCGTATTGGAGAGGAATGCGTACACCTCGACCCCATCCGCGGTCCGTCTGTAGGTCCGGCTTAGATGCACGATCCGCCATTTCTGCTCCATGTGGGAGACCCTGCGGATCTCCGTCCCGGTCCAGCCCTGCGGGGGCTGTGGGAACAGCGCTTCGAGCGATTCCGGTCCCGGTCTTGGAGTTCCTCGAACGCTTTGCTCAAAGCGGTCAGCGCCGCCTGGTGGTCCTCCTTAAGGTAGGCCTGCCTGCCCTGTTCGATCAGTTCGAGGACCTTGTCAGCTTTCTTCGGGGCAGCTTCGGCGTCGCCTTTCTCGGCGGCAATTGCAAAGGCCCCGGCTGCGAACGCCGCCATCACTCCGATAAGCACCCACTTGCGTCCCATCGTGTCCATCCTCCTCACGGCACAGAGATTGCAAGAACTGAGCGCCCCGCTTGTACCCTGAGCGCACCGCCAAGTCAAGTCGCCATGCAGCACGCGGCGTTGAGCAATGCCGGGCCCGCCCGTATAATGGGCGTGCCCCGCAAGGCGAAACATTCACCAGGAGCTGACATGGACATGCTCACCGTAATCCTGTCGCGGCCGGACCCGGACGGCGTGGCATCGGCGGCTATTGCGGCGCGCGTAGCGGAGGGCGCAGCGCGCCCGGCGGGGGGCGTGGTCGAGATGCTGTTCGCACAGGCGCAGCACCTGGCCGAGTTCTTCGGCGAAGCGGCCCAGCGCAAGCTGCCCGCCTCCTACCGCCTGGTGGTCTGCGGGGTGGGCGTGGCGCACGTGAACTGGGACGGCGAGGTGATCCGCCCCCGGCTGGTGGAGGCGCTGCGAACGTTTGTGCGGCCGGTCGAGTGGTTCAGCGCGGAGTTCTGGGAGCCGGAGGACCGCGCCGTGGTCGCGCACATCCTGGGCGAGGGTCGGCTGCACGTGTCGGCGGCGGCCTCCTCGACGGCGGCCCTCGTGCGCGGCGCCTTCGCTGGGGGCACGCGTGCCGTGGGCGAGGATGCCTACGCGGACTCGCTGGTGGCGCTGGCGGAGGGACGCCTCGCGCCGGAGGCGGAGGAGGCGTGGGGCGGCGTGTGGTCGCGCGTGATTCCGTGGCTCCGGGATGACCCGGCGGCCCTGGCGGAGGCGGCGGGACTGCTGGCGGCCGAGCGCCCCGGGGAACTGGCGGCGTCGCTGGTGGAGCGGGCGGACCGCCTGGAGTCCGACGCGCGCAAAATGGTCGCCGCGCGGATCGGGGAGCCGGTCAGCTTCGCGGAGCGGCACCTGGTGACCCTCGAAGTGCCGACGCAGTGGCACCCGTTCTGGGAGGAGGTGGGCGAGGCGGCCCTGGACGAGGCGGGCGCGGAGTTCTGCCTGTGCGCTCTGACGGGCCGGCCCGTGCTGGCGCTGAGCCGCCGCGAGGACGTGCTCGGGGACATCTCGGGCTGGGCGCGCTATGTCACCGACCTTCTGCCCGGCTCGGCGGTCGTTGACCAAACGGCGGCCGCAGCGGTCCTCCGCGTGCCGGGCCTCAGTGACCAGCCGGCGCTCAAAGACGAAGTCGTCCGGCTGCTGATCGAAGGCGCCCATCTGCTCGAAAGTTGACCGCAGTCGGGCCTCTTTCATCGGCAACCCACCGGGCGCAGGCCAAAGGGAAGGCGAAGAATGGCTAAGACGACGCATCGAAGGCGCATAGGCGTTCTGACCGGCGGCGGCGACTGCCCGGGGCTGAACGCGGTGATCCGTGCAGTGGTCAAGACGGGCGTGAAGGACCACGGAATCGAGGTCTACGGGGTCGAGGACGGCTACGACGGGCTGGTCGCCGACCGCATGAGGCCGCTCTCCTACGACGATGCAAGCGGCATCCTCACCCGCGGCGGCACCATCCTCGGCAGCTCCAACAAGGCCAATCCGTTCAAGTACTTCGAAGATGACGCCAAGAGCGATGGCGGCGAGGACCGCTCCGAGGAGGCCATCAATAACGCGCGCCGCGCGGGCCTGGAGGCGCTGATCTGCATCGGCGGCGACGGCACGCAGAGCATCGCCCACGGCCTGGCGGCCAAGGGAATGCCGGTTGTCGGCGTGCCGAAGACCATCGACAACGACGTGTGCGAGACGGACGTGACGTTCGGTTTCGACACGGCCTCGCAGATCGTGGCGGACGCCGTGGACCGGCTCCACACGACCGCCCAGTCCCACCATCGCGTGATGGTGGTGGAGACGATGGGGCGCTACGTCGGGTGGCTCGCGCTGGTGGGCGGGATGGCCGGCGGCGGCGACGTCATACTCATCCCGGAGCTTCCCTACACTATGGAGAGCGTGTGCAAGGTCTTTGAAGAGCGGCGCGACAAGGGCCGCCGGTTCACCATCGTGGTGGTGGCCGAGGGCGTGAAGCCTCCCGGTGGCGACTACGTCGTGCGCGGCCGCGTCGAGGGGAGTCACTATCCCGTGCGGCTGGGCGGCGTCGGGCCGTGGCTTGCCCGCACGCTGGAGGACATGACGGGCATCGAGAGCCGCGCGACGGTCCTGGGGCACCTTCAGCGCGGCGGCACGCCCACGGCGCGCGACCGCGTGCTGGCCACGCTGTTCGGCCGCGAGGCGATGGCCGCGGCGGCGCGGGGCGAGTCGAACGTGATGGTCGCCCTGCGCAGCGAGGAGGTTGTCACGGTCGACCTCGACAAGGTGGCGGACCGCCAGAGGTCCGTCGACCCGGACTCTGCCCTCCTAGCCGCCGCGCGCAGCGTCGGCACCAGCTTCGGCGATGAGTAGCCGAAGATGCGACGCCGGGGCACCTACGCCATGAGCAGCTCCTTGAACCGGGCGAGCTGGAGCAGGTGCTGACGCTCCTCGTCCATGATCGCTCGAAGGGCGAAGCGCTCGGCCTCGGGCACGAACTGCATCAGCTCGCCGTAGAGCAGGAGGGTGTTCTTCTCCATCCCGGCCGCCGTCTCGACCGCCTGTAGGTCGGACTCCTGCCGTCGGGCCAGCTCCGCCCCGTCCTCGCCCATGGGGAAGATGCGCCCCCCGACCAGGTAGGCCAGGTAATCGCCGTACTCGCCGTCGTAGTCCTTCGGCGGCGTCTTCTGTCCGCTAAGCTCCCCCAGGAGCCGGCGGAACTGCTCGGCGTGCTCGTCCTCCATCCGTGCCACCCGGGTCGCGAACTCTTTCAGGTCGCGGGACTCGGCCCCCTCGGCGACGGCGCGGTAGTAGGTGGCGCCGGTCACTTCCTCACGGATGGCAATGTTCACAAGTTCTTCTGCAGAAAAGAGTTCCGGCATTGTCGATCTCCTTCGGAATTCCTGCCTCGGTCGGTCATGCCGCTTGTACCCATGTTACATGCACTCCTGCCTGCGCCGCAACGGTCGCCGCCAGGGTGCTGCTCGCCGTTTCCCATGGGCCGGAAGGGTCTTCCCGGGGTACAATCCTTCACAGCGAAGGCGGGAGAGCGCGCCGGAAAACGGCCGCCGTGCGGAACCTTTTGCGGTCCTCGCCGTCTAAACTTTATGGTCGACCGGCCTGTCCGCACCGGACGTGGCCGGCGGGCGCGAACCGGAAACCAACACGGGAGGCGGGAAAAATGAATGCGAGACGCATGAGCATGACGGCAGCAGTAGTGGCAGTGTTTATCCTGTGCCGGGCGGCCGGGGCGAGCGGCATCCTGCTCCCCAAGGACCAGGACCTGCCGCCCCTGGGCATCAAGAGCCACCGCGTTGAGACGACTCTGAAGGACGGCGTGGCCACCAGCAAGATCACGCAGGTCTTCTTCAACAGCACCAAGCGGCGGCTCGAGGCCACCTACATCTTCCCCATCCCGACGGAGGCCGCGCTGACCGACTTCGCCATGTACATCAACGGCAAGCGCCAGAGCGGCCAGATCGTCGAGGCCCGGAAGGCCCGCAAGATCTACCAGGACATCGTGCGCCGCATGCGCGACCCAGGGCTGCTCGAATACATGGACGCGCAACTCCTCAAACTCAGCATCTTCCCCATCGAGCCGGAAAGCACCCAGAAGATCGAGATCACCTACGCCTACCCCCTCCCGTTCGAGAACGGCGTCTACCGCTACACGTTCCCGCTCAAGACCGGCGAGAAGGCCTCGCGCGTGATCGAGGACTCCACATTCAGCGTCGAGATCACCGACCGTCGCCCCGTCGTGAACGTCTACTCGCCGAGCCACAAGATCGGCGTCTCCCACAAGGGCGAGCACCGGGCCATCGCGGGCTTCGAGGAAGAGGGCGCCATGCTGAGCAAGGACTTCGTCCTCTACTACACCGTGGGCCAGAAGGACTTCGGCCTGAACCTCATCACTCACCGCGTGAAGGGTGAGGACGGTTTCTTCGCCCTGATGCTGGCGCCGCGCGTGGCGCTCAAAGACGATAAGGTCATGCCGAAGGACGTCTGCTTTCTCGTGGACGTGAGCGGCAGCATGCAGGCGGAGAACCGCATCGAGAGCGCGCGCGAAGCCGTCAAGCACTGCCTGAAATCGCTCAACAAGAAGGACCGCTTCGCGCTGGTGACCTTCAGCACGAGCTTGGACGTCTACGGCGAGGGCCTCACCGACGCCACGGCGAAGAACGTCGGCGAGGCCGTGGCCTACGTGGACAAGCTCGAGGCCACGGGCGGCACACTGTTCTGCGACGCCGTGCTCGAGGGGCTAAAGATGGCGCCCGAGGGCAAGCGGCCCTACATAGTGGTGCTCCTCACCGACGGCAAGCCCACCCTCGGCAAGATAAAGGAGCCGGACGCGATCATCGAGGCCGTCAGGCAAGCCAACAAGGAGAACATCCGCGTCTTCACCTTCGGCATTGCGGAGCGGCTGAACGTGCCGCTGCTGGACCGGATCGCCGAGACCACGAGGGGCTACAGCCAGTACGTCGCCCCGGGGCGCGAGATCGAGGCGGAGGTCTCCGCGTTCTTCCGCAAGGTGAGCCACCCGGTGCTCTCGGGCCCGGAGCTGTCTTTCGGCAAGGTGAAGGTGCGCGACATGTACCCGCAGGAGCTTCCGGACCTGTTCCGCGGGAGCCAGCTCGTGGCGTTCGGGCGTTACTCCGGCGGCGGCGAGATTGCGGTCGAGCTCTCGGGCGTGCTGAAGGGCAAGGAGAAGACGTTCGCCTACAATGCCGACTTCCCGAAGGAGTCGGGCGAGAACGACTTCATTCCCTACCTGTGGGCGCAGCGCAAGATCGCGTACCTGCTCGATGAGATCCGCCTGCACGGCGAGTCCGGGGAGCTCAAGGACGAGGTCGTGCGCCTGAGCAAGGGCTACGGCATCGCCACGCCCTACACCTCCTACCTCGTGCTGGAGAACGCGGACGAGTACGCCCGCCACGGCATCGTTAACAAGCGGAATGCCAGGGCCGCCCAAGAGGCCGCCGGAAGTATCGCGCGCAAGCAGGCACGCGGTCGAGGCGGCAGGGGGGGCTACGGAGGCAGGGGAGGCTTCGGAGGAGGCGGAGGAGGCGGAGGCTACGGGGGCCGCGAAGGCTGGAGCCGCCGCGGAGAAGCAGGGCCAGGGGCTCCCGAAGCACGGGAGGACGACCCGGCCACCTTCAGGCTTAACAAAGGGCCGGTGCCGTTTGAGTCACTGGCAGTCGGAGAGGACAAGGAGTTGTCCGGCTTCGTCAACGGTGTGAGAAGCGGCGAGGGCGCCGTGGCGCTAAGCAAGGCGCTGCGCCGATACAAGGAGTCCGATGCTGCCGGCCAGGGGATCATCACCGACGAGGAGGCCGTCATCCGCAAGATCGGCGAACGGACCTTCCTGCGCGTCTACGGCGTCTACGTGGACACCGAGTTCGATGCGGACATGAAGACGCTCGAGATCGCGTGGGGCAGCGACGCCTACTTCGCCCTGCTCGACGCCACGCCCGATCTGGTGGACAGCCTCATGCTCGGCGAGAACGTGATCGTGGTCATCAAAGGCAAGGCCCTCATCATCTCCGACGAAGGCAACGAAGACTTGTCCGAGGAGGACATCGAGGCCTTCTTCGAATGAACAAACGACCTCAGACTTGCCACGGAGGCCACAGAGAGCACAGAGGACGAGCAGGGCCAGGGTCGCAGGACGAGGCTGACGAGCGTATGCCGTAGGAGTGGTGCTCGGTTAAGGTGCTTCATATCCGTGAGAAGCCCTTGTTGACTCGCGTGAAAGCAATGTCCAGGTCAGCCCGATCCACAGCGGGGTGCCACGGACCAAGCCGCCAGGCTTGTCCGTGCCGGCCACGAAGCACTCTTGCCGACTCGGGGGAGCACGGGCAAGGCTTCGCCTTCGCCCGTGGCACCCGGGAAGTTACTTGTCCCGGCCGCAGTAGACTCGCTCCTCTGCGACCTCTGTGATCTCCGTGGCAACGTTGGGATCGTGGTGGTGGATGCGATTGCGGAAGCACGAACCGGACAGGGAGGTGCGCCATGAGACGAAGGATGAACATCGGGGTCGCGGCGCTGGCGGCCATGCTGGTGGCGGGCGGCCTACTTCAGGCCTCCTATCTGGAGAGCGACCACGGGGACGAGGCCCGGACTCCGCCGCGCAGGATCATAGTGCCGCCCCACCACCCCCGGCCCATTCCCGAGCCGGTGGACAACCCCCTGACGGACGTGGTGCGACGCCTGCGCGTGCGGGAGGGCTACCACTACAAGGGCCTGACGGTGTTCCTGCTCGAGCTGCCGCGCACCTCGCACTCGCGCGTCTACCTGTCCACGCAGGAGGCGCTGGACATCGGCCTGCTGGCCATCTGGGAGAAGCGCCGGGCGCAGGTGCCCACACTCGTCGTCAGGAACCGGGGGAGGAAGGACGTCCTGATGCTCGGGGGCGAGCTGCTCCTGGGCGGCAAGCAGAACCGCACGCTGTCCCAGGACGTGCTCCTGCCGGCCCGGAGCGGACCCGTTGAGCTGCCTGTGCTCTGCGTGGAGCAGGGCCGCTGGAGCGGGCGGGGTACGGGGTTCAAGAGGCTTCGCATGGCCGAAGCCCGCACGCGCGGCTCGGCCCTTGCGGGCGAGAGCCAGGCGAGGATATGGGAGGACGTCGGCCGCTATCAGAAATCGCTCGGCATCGAAAGCGAAACCCAGGACCTGAGCGCCGTCCAGGAATCGCCGCACGTGAAGAAGGAGATCGCCGGGTATCGCCGCCACTTCCGGCGCCATGGCTGGCGGCCGCGGGCGGTGGGAATGGTGGTGGCCCGGTGGGGGGAGATCGTCGGGGCGGACATCTTCGCCAATGCCGGCCTGTTCCGCAAGCACCGTGATCGGCTGCTGGAGTCCTACGCCCTGGACTGCATCGCTTACCGCAGAGGGGCAAGCAAGATCGCGCCGCCTCACGTGGGCCGAGGCGAGGCGGAGCGCTTCCTGCGCCGCGTGCTGCGGGCGCGCGCCGGGTGGCACTCGACGCCGGGCAGGGGACGGCTGCTGCGGGTGAGGGGGGCGGGCATTCGCGGCTCGGCGCTGGTGGTGGGAGATGAGGTCGTGCACGCCGCGCTGTTCCCCGGCGGTCAGGTCATAATCATGCCCCCGCGCCGGCCCATGCCGCTGCCCATACCGCCGCCACACACGCCCGGTCCCCGGGAACCGATGCGGGAATACTGAGGCATTGGACCGGGTTCACCGAGGCACTGGGACCGGTTTCACCGGGGGCTGAGCGCTGGATCACCGCGGCATGGCGGGGGGGATGCGGAGCTTGAAGCCGTAGCGGTCCCGCTCCATGCGCCGGCCTAGCTCGAGCCGCTCGACGCACACCCCGATCAGGCGCCGCCGCACAAGAAGCCCGCCCGGGACGGCCCGGCTACCGTCGCGCACTCCCGGCCCTGCATCCTTCAATTACGTGGCTCTGCGTATGCCACCTCAAGAAGAGCGCCGGCGCGCATAGCACGCCGTCCGCCGGCGGGGGCATTGGCGCGGAACGCTCCGCGAACGCTATAATCCGGGCCGTTTACACGGGCGCTTTATCGGGGAGAGCGAACCATGACGTGGCGCGATATCGACGTTGTGGCGGCCGGGCACATCTGCGTGGACATCATCCCGAGCTTCCTGGAGGCGGAGGGCGCGGGCCCTGGGGAGATCCTCAGGCCGGGCAAGCTCCTCATAGTGGGGCGGCCGTCCGTGAACACCGGCGGCGCGGTGAGCAACACCGGACACGCTCTGCGGCGGCTGGGGCTGAGGGTCTCGCTGATGGGCAAGTGCGGCGACGACCCGTTCGGCGACCTGCTCATCGATCTGGTGCGCCGCGAGGCGCCCGGCGCCGAGGCCGGCATGACGGTCAGCCCCGGCGAGCAGACCTCCTACACGATCGTCCTCAGCCCGCCGGGCATCGACCGGATGTTCATGCACTGCCCGAGCACCAATGACACCTTCGGCCCCGAGGACGTGGACCTGGACGTGCTGCGCGGCGCGCGGCTGTTTCATTTCGGCTACCCGTCGCTCATGGCCCGCATGTACGGCTCGGGCGGCGCGGAGCTGGCGCAGATCATGCGCGGGGCGGCCGAGGCGGGCGCGTTCACTTCGCTGGACATGGCCCTTCCGGACCCGGCGAGCCCGGCGGGGCGGGCGGACTGGCGCGCGATCCTGCGCGCCGCCCTGCCGCACACCAACGTGTTCCTGCCGAGCGTCGAGGAGATCATGTTCATGCTGCGGCGCGAGCGTTTCGAGGAGCTTGCGCGCGCGCCCGGGGGCGTGCTGGGCGGGCTGACGGCGGCGGACCTGCGCGCGCTGGCCGACGAGTGCCTGGAGATGGGGGTGGGCGCGATGGTCATAAAGTGCGGCCACCTGGGCGCCTACCTCAAAGTGACGGAGTCGACCGAACGCATCGAGGGCCTTGTGGGCACGTCGAGGGACTGGGTGGGCGTGGAGATTTTCGAGCCCGCCTGCCAGGCAGACGACGTCCTCAGCGCCGTCGGCGCGGGCGACTGCGCGGTGGCGGGGTTCCTGTGCGCGATGCTCAAGGGCGAGGGGCCCGCATGGTGCATGGCCGCGCTCACCGTCGTGGGCGCGCAGAACCTGGCGGCCTTCGACGCCTTCAGCGGCGTGCAGACCTGGGACGAGACCATCGCCCAGGTGCAGTCTGACCCGCCGAAGGTGCCGCTCCCGCCCGCGCTCCGGGAGTTCGCCCGGTAGGACGACAACGTCAGTTAGCCACAGAGACACAGAGGACAGAGAGAACGGATACGGCAGGAAGCGGGGCGAGGGTTTTGGCTTTTCCAGTCCATGTGCCGTCCCAGTCATTGTCTCCTGCTTCTTCTTCTGGCTCTGTGTTCTCTGTGCCTCTGTGGCGCATTTCTTGCGTTGGAGGGGAGATCATGAGGGAACGCAAGACAAGATTGGCGGTGTTGGCGGCGGCGGTTGCGGTCGTGGTCTTCGTGCTCGGGGCGTGCATTTTCCCCGTCGCCTGGTCGCCGGACTCGAAGCGAGTGGTGTTCTCGATACCGCTGGCCGATCCGGATAAGGGCATGGCGCACGGACTCGCCATGGCGGACCGACTCGCCATGGTGGACCTCGAAGGCAAGATGATACGCGATGTGGCGCGGGTGGGCGACTCGGAGAACGAGTCGTTCAGCCCGGCAGCGTGGTCTCCGGACGGGAAGTGGATCGCCTACTTTCGTTTCGAGCCCAAGCCCGCCGAAGGCGCGCTCGATCCCGACCATCCGGAGGAAGACGAGGCGACGATCCTTGTCTCCCTCATGCTCCAGGAGGCGGACTCCGGCAAGGAGGGGATCATCTTTCAAGAGGATGTGCCGAAGGACAACTATGATTGGGGAGCGAACGCCCTCTATGGGCCTCAGTGGACGGCGGATTCGAAGGCCCTGATGATCCGGAACATGTCGGCCGCGCAGCCTGGCCTGGTTGTGCTGAACCTCCAAGGCGGGATAGTGCTTGACGTCCCATTGGACGACGAGTTGGGGCGCGTCACGGCCGCGTTGTCGCCGGACGGAGCGAGCCTTGCGTACCTTCGCAGACTGCCGTTCAAAGACTTTGACTGGCAGTGGGAAATATGCGTGCTCGACATCAAAGCCGGGACGACACGGGTGCTCGGACAGGGCGTGTCCGAAGACGGCCCCTGGGGGCGTCCTGCGTGGTCCGCGGACGCGCGATTCCTGTATGTCACGGCGCTTGAGAA
>CAZXDF010000328.1:0-5060 GCA_964639345.1 uncultured candidatus Brocadiaceae bacterium
ATCGTGTCGCCCGGGCCGGTCTGGAGGATATCGGCCAGCTTCCGAGACAGGACAATCCCGCTGCGCGGCACAACTATGGGACGCCCTGTGTTGTCGAGCGGGGTGAACAGCTTGCCGTCCCTGGGAAGGCCCGTCACGGCCAGGCGCCTGCGCACGGGCCCGCTGGAGACGTCGCACACCACGCCAAGCTGAGGCTCGGCCGTGGAGATAGACGGCATCCGGCCGATCTCCTGCGTAAGCCCCGTGCCCCGGGGATCGCGCAGGGCCACCGTCAGGTCCTGGTGGGCGACCTTCTCGAACTCGTAGCGCATCAGGTAATCCAGGGAGTCCACCATGCTCAGCACCGCCACCACGAGCGCGGTGGAGATGGCCGCCGCCGCCACGCTCACCCCGCTGCGGTAGGGATTGCGCAGCACAGCGCGCAGGATCATCTTCCACCGGAACGAAAGCGCACGCCACAAGGGGGCGATGCGCTCCAGCAGCACGTTGCCGCAGCGCTCCGGCCGGGGCGGTCGCATGGCGTCGGCAGGCGCGAGGCGCGCAGCCGCCCGCACGCCCTTGATCGTCCCCAGCACGGAGGCCCCGACGCTCACGCCGATGCTCAGCAGGAGCAGGTCGGGATAGAGGTGCGGCTCGATTCCGGGCAAGTGATAGAACTGCTCATACATCTTTCCAAGCACCGATTCGAGCCCGTAGCCCAGCGTCGCCCCGGCTGCGCCGCCGATCATTC
Source organism: uncultured candidatus Brocadiaceae bacterium (assembly GCA_964639345.1). Taxonomy (GTDB): domain Bacteria; phylum Planctomycetota; class Brocadiia; order SM23-32; family SM23-32; genus CAZHPE01. Next base: position 731 of record CAZXDF010000328.1, read on the forward strand.
CCACGCAGACGCCGAAGTTCAGGTAGTGCCGCAGGATCGCGCCGCGCGAGTAGCCGAGGGCCCTGAGGGTGCCGATGATGGTGCGCTGCTGGGTCACCAGCCGTCCCATCAGGACGTTCAGCGCCAGCGCGGCCACGCCCAGGAAAATCACCGGGATGATAACCGCCGACTTCTTCAGCCCGTCCAGCTCGTCCGCCAGAAAGCGCGCGGACGGCTGCTCGTGCACGGGCGTGGTGTTGGTCACGCCCCAGGGGTCCAGCCGGCGCTCGATCAAACGCAACGTGTTGTCCAGGGCGGTCCGGGAGTCATCGTGGCCCCAGCCGAGTATCTCATTGTAGGCGCCGGTAAGGTCGGCGGCGTCCCGCAGGAAATCCTCCGGCAGGTACAGGACCCCGAACCGGGCGGGATCGGGCGCCAGTCCGCCCGCAGGGATCAGGTAGATGAACTCCGGCGACATCGCCGTCCCGACCACTAGCAACTCGTGCGCGCCGTCCTGAAGCACCACCCGGATTCGGCTGCCGGGCGTGAGCCCGTTGGCTCGGGCGAACTCGTGGTTCAGAATCGTCTCCCTGCTCCTGGGACCGGAGAACCACACGCCGGAGCGCAGGAGCACATCGTTCAGCACGGGCCGGCGCGGCACCGGCATCGAGATTGCCGTGCCGACGATGGGCTCGTCAACGTCCGGCACCTCCACCCTTACGCCCACGGATATCCGACCGGCTGCGTGACGCACATTTGGCTGGGAGGCCACTTCGTCGATGATCCATTCGGGGCCGCGTTTCAGCTTGACCGCGAAGTCCGCCAGGCGGCGATCCGCGTAGTAGCGCCGGCGTGCGCCGTCCAGGTCGCGGTAAACGGCCGCCATCGCCGCCAGGCACGCCACGCCCACCGCCACGATCGCCACCAGCGCGAGCAGAGAACCCTTCCTGCCCCACAGATCGCGCAGGAGCTTTCGCAAGAGGACGTGGCGGATGACGGCCATAGGCAGCGTTCTCTTCCGCAGCGGTTTCCCGGCTACCAGGTGACCTCGGAAGCCGGCGTGGGGCTCTCGTTGATCCTGACGGCCGCGATGCCGCCGGCGCGTATCACCACCACCCGATCGCCGATGCCGGCGATTGCGTTGTTGTGCGTGACCAGCACGACGGTCTTGGAAAGGTTCCGGTTCAGCCCGCTCAGCAGCCCCAGCACCTGTCGGCTCGTGCCCATGTCAAGCGCGCCCGTGGGCTCGTCGCACATGAGCAACCTGGGGTTGCCGGCCAGCGCCCGCGCGACGGCCACCCGCTGCTGCTCCCCGCCGCTGAGCTGAGATGGAAAGTGGGCCGCCCGATCTTCCAGCCCCACGAGGCCCAGGGCCTCGACGACCTCCATCGGGTCGTCGGCTATCTCGCCGGCCACTTCCACGTTTTCCTGCGCGGTGAGCGAGGGGACGAGGTTGAAGAACTGGAAGACGAATCCGACCTGCCGCCTCCGGTACAGGGTCAGGCGCTTGTCGGTTGCCGTGGAGATGTCTTCACCGAGAAACTTCACCGTCCCCGAGGTGGGGCGGTCCATGCCGCCGATCAGATTCAGCAGGGTGGTCTTGCCCGAGCCGCTGGGGCCGACGATGATGAGGAACTCGCCGTCGTAGATGTCGAGGGTCGCCTCGCGCAGCGCCGGCACGTCCACCTCGCCCATCCGGTAGACCTTGCTGGCCGAATGCACGCTCAGTACTACATCGGGTGTTTGTGCGGCGTCCATACCACTGCTCCGCGCGTTTTCAGGGGCGAAATACGTCGCCAACCCCCGCCCATCCTACCATAACCCCCCGGCGAACGTACCCCCATCAGCCCGGACGGGCGGGTGGATCACCGCGGCTATGGGCACGTTCAAGCGCCCCACGGCCTACGAAAAGCAGGGGGAATACGATGTCACTCAGGCAGCAAGGCACCCATACCGCCACGAAAAGCACCACGTAAACCAGGGGCGCCAGCGCCATTCGCCACCCCCCCTCGGCGTGGGCTGTGAGGTAGAATAGGGACGCCCAGGTGCTGAGTAACACGTGCCCGCCGTGCGGGATTTTCGTGGCTGGCCTGGTCATCCCGATGGCAACCCCGACCAGCGCCGCCGGCACGATCAGCCACCATTCCTCGACCAGCGGCAGGTGGAAATCCATGGAATGGCCCCCGCCCGTGAGGCCGAGCAACAGGGCCCCGCCGTGGTGCGGGAAGATGACGTCGCTCAGCGAGGCTATGCCGAGCGACCCCACCAACCCGACGAGCACGCCGGCCACGACTCCCTTGCGGTAGCGCCGGAACATGGCCGCCGTCACGACGGCGCTCAGGAGGACATGGACCGAATGCAACCCCTCGAAGATGGGCTCGAGCACGCGCCGCTCCATCCGCGTGAGCACGATCAGGACCATCAGCGCGATGCCCGTCAGGGCGCCGAGCAGAGTGAACGGCACGTGTGATTTCAGTTCCAGGAGGATCGTCTTGAACATCGTTACCCCCAGTTCGGTTGCCGCGCGCGCTTCGGCCGGCATCAGGCCCGCGCGGCGCGTCCCATTATTACTCTGCGGTGCGGACTCGTCAACACCGGTTCCCCTCACGACGAAGCTTCTCGCTTCGCCGGAGGTTGCATGACGAGGTTGCGGAGCGTAAGCTGATACGCGGTGGGGGAGGGCGGCCAGCGCGGATTCAGGGAGGGTGCCGATGGTGGCGGGTGAGATTTCTTCCCGGCAGGGATATGTGCACGTCTACACCGGTGACGGGAAGGGCAAGACGACCGCCGCGCTCGGGCTGGCGCTGAGGGCGGCGGGTGCGGGCCTTCGCGTTTTCTTCGCGCAGTTCGTCAAGGGCAGGCCCTCCAGCGAGCACAAGGCGCTCGAACGCTTCAGCGATCTGATCACGGTCCGGCAGTACGGCCGCGGCTGCTTCATTCGCCACGAGCCTTCCCCCGAAGACATCGAGGCCGCGCGCCGGGGGTTGGCCGAGGTTGGGGAGATCATCAGCGAGGTCCGGCATAAGGTGGTCGTTCTGGACGAGGCGAACGTCGCCACGCACCTGAAACACTTCCCGGTCGAGAGCCTGCTGGAGATCGTCGAGCGCCGGCCAGCGGGCGTGGAGCTCGTCATCACCGGCCGGTGCGCCGACCCGCGCCTTATCGAGCGGGCCGACCTGGTCACGGAGATGAAGAGCATCAAGCACTACCACGCGGAAGGCGTTCGGGCGCGCCCTGGGATCGAAGAGTAGCGGCGCCCTTCGTAATGGCGGCCCTACCTTGCGGTTCGGATCAGCAGCCAGATGAACAGCGGCCCCCCGACAAGCGCGGTGATGATGCCCACGGGCATCTCCGTGGGCGAGAGAACGGTGCGCGCCGCCGTGTCGCACACGGCCAGCGCCGCCCCGCCCAGCAGAAACGATGCGGGCAGCACGATGCGGTGGTCGAAGCCGGAAATCCTTCGGACGGCGTGCGGCACGATGAGCCCCACGAAGCCGATCGGTCCTGCGAGCGATACCACGGCTGCCGTGGCGATTCCGCCGCCGATGAACGCCTCCTTCTGCACGGCGGCCACGTCCACGCCGTGCCCGCTGGCCAGTTCCGCGCCCAGGGCCAGGTGGTTGAGCGGGCGCGCCTGCATGAACAGCAGCCCCAACCCCGGCAGCAGGAGCGGGAACAGCGCGGCGAGGTCCCGGTAGCCCACCACGTCCAGGCCCCCCATCATCCACCGGTCCATCTGCACGAGCAGGTTCGGGTTGACCAGGTAGCGCACCAGCAGTATCGCGCCGCCGCACAGGATGCTGATCGTCACCCCGGCAAGGAGCAGCGTGTTCATCGAGATGCCCGCCGGATGCCGGGCCAGGGCGTAGATGAGCCCGAGCGTCGCCGCCGACCCGACGAGGGCCAGAAGCTGCACCGAGCTGAACGGTCCCACTGAAATCCACAGTCTCGGCACGCTGATGGCAAGCACGGCCCCGAGGGCCGCACCGCCGGTTGCGCCGAGGGTGTAGGGTTCGGCCAGGGGGTTGCGGAGCACGACCTGGAAGGTCGCCCCGACCGTCGCCAGCGTCCCGCCGACGAGCAGCGCCAAAATGACACGCGGAATTCGGTATCGGAAGAGAATGTCGGCCGCGTGACCTCCTTGGCCGCGCAGGTCGGCGATAACATCTCCGAGTGCTAGCCGTGGGCTGCCGATCAGCGGGCAGATCACGGCCGCGAGGATGAACGCGCCCGCAAACAGCACCAGCGAGGAGGAGACCAACCCGGTGCTGGATTTGCGATTTTCCATCACTACTGTCCGGTTATAAGTCGAGCAGCGGCAACTGTTTGCGGAAACAGGGTTCTCTGTTTT
>CAZXDF010000329.1:0-10032 GCA_964639345.1 uncultured candidatus Brocadiaceae bacterium
TGACTTCGCCTTGCAAAGACCCGCGTGAAGATGCCGAGGTCTAAATCCGGCGCCACCTCCCCTTCCTGAACCCTGAACCCTGAACCCTCTTCACAGCCACTGGAAAGTCCGCCGCTGGTCAGACTGAACACTGAACACTGACAACTGAACACTCATATACTATCCCCCATGCCCGCCACCGGCATCCACCACACCAAGATCAGCGTCAGCGACATGGACCGGTCGCTGCACTTCTACCGCGATGTGCTGGGTTTCGAGCTGATCTACGACGCGTTTCGCGACGATCCTCCCGCCTACCGTGCGATCATGGGATTCGAGAAGGTGCAGGTGCGCATCGCGATGCTGCGCGATCCGAACCAGACCGCGGTGATCGGCCTGCTGCAGTTCACCGAGCCAGCGCCGGTGGGGACACCACCACGGGTCAATCATGTCGGCTTTGCCACGCTCGCCGTCGAGGTCGACGACATCGACGCCGACTACCGGCGTTTCCAGCAGGAACAGATCCGCACGATGCTGGCCGGCAACCTGCGCGGCGTCATAGCCCAGACCCTTCTGAAGCGCAAGGGCAAGGGCCGTGTGGCGGCTTTCGAGGTGCTGGTCGTCACGCACGGGGTGGGCAACAACATCCGCGAGCGCAAGGTCCACCAGATCGCCTCCCTCTTGCAAACCGGGGCCAAGCTAGGGATGGTCTGCCTGAACGATTCCCTGCTGCGGCTGGTTCTAGACGGCGTGGTGGAGCCGAAGGAGGCGCTCAACAAGGCGATCGATCGCGACGGCCTGTTCGAAAAACTCAGGGTGGCCGGCGTGGTGGAGTGACCGCAGACGCGCGCTACAATCGCGATGGGAGGCTCAAGATGCAGCTTGCCGATAAGCCCCTGGAGCCGTTCGGCACGACCATCCTCCAGATGACCGTGCCCACCCAGCTTTCCTACAAGACGCCGCTCGTCTTTCGCATGATCAAGGAGCTGGAGAAACGCCATTACCTCCCCGAGGGCGGGGACCCGAGGGTCGAGCTGGCGCTGGACGAGGCGCTGACCAACGCCATGGTCCACGGCAACAAGCTGGACGCGAGGAAGGAAGTCGATGTCCACCTGTTCGCCGACGAAGAGCGCTGGGGGACCATCATCGAGGACGAAGGCGGTGGGTTCAGACCCGATGCCCTGCCCCGCCCTGGCGAGACGGCAGCCCTGTTCGAGGATATGGGCCGGGGGATCACGCTGATGGAAAGCATTGTGGACCGGCTCGCCTACAGCCCGAAGGGCAGTGCTGTCATGCTGGTGTGCAAGCGGCGCGCCGAGGCCGATCATGTCCTGGCCGCGGCCGAGGCCGCCGCCGAGGCGGTGGCCGCCAGCGGGGACGCCGCCGAAACGAGAGCCGAGGCCGGCCCGGCCAGGGCGCGGATGGAAGGCAGCATCGCCATCGTCGAGTTCCTCGACAAGCGCGTCTCGGAGCACAATCTTACGCCGGTACGCGAAACGGCGGACCAGGCGCTGGAACGGAGCCCGCACGTCGTGTTCGACATGCGCCGGCTGACTTATATCTCCAGCGTGTTCGTCGGCTTCCTCGTTGCCGTCAGCAAGAGAGCACGGGGGGCGGGGGGCAAGCTCGTGCTCGCCGGGGTCCAGCCGGTGGTCCACGAAGTGCTGACGGCTGTCAGGCTCGACAAGCTGCTGCAGTTCACCGAGGGCTTGGAGGAGGCACTGGCGCTGCTCGCGGAGGAAGCCGAAATCTGAGCAACGCCCGGCGAAGCAGGCAACTCTCTTGCAGGCGCCGGCCCCTGCGCCGTATCCTTGTGCTCTCTCTCACCTGCTTTACCCGATCGGGAAGCCCGTGCGATCATGCGTTGGGTATTCAACATAGCGTACCTGATGTCCCTTTGCGCCGCCCTCCCCTATTGGCTGTGGAGGCTGCCACGGGCCCGCCGCTATCGGGCCGGGCTGCTCGAACGGCTGGGGCGAGCGCCGCGGATGGGCGCCGGCCGCCGGCTGTGGGTGCATGCTGTGAGCGTGGGCGAAGCGGGCATTCCGAGGGGCCTGGTGCGGTTGTTCCGCGAGAGGCATCCGGACTGGCAGGTCGTCTTCTCCACCGCCACTGACACCGGCGCGGGGCGCCTGCGCGAGCTGTACCCGGACGCAGCCGTCTTCTACTGGCCGCTGGACCTTTCTACGTGCGTGCAGCAGGCAATCGAGCGCATCCGGCCGGACGCGGTCGTGCTGTTAGAGCTGGAGCTCTGGCCCAATTTCCAGCTCGCGTGTTTTGAGCGGCGCATCCCGGTCGCCATCGTCAACGGCCGCATCAATCCCCTGAGCGTGAGGCTGCTGCGCCCGGTGAACTGGCTGCAGCCCGAGCTATGGGGGGCGGTCTCGTGCTGCTGCGCGCGCAGCGCCGAGGACGCCGAACGCTTCGCCGCAGCGGGTCTGAATCGAGACAGGATCCTGTGCACCGGCTCGCTCAAGTACGACAACCTCGCGCTGGAGGCTGACCCTGCCAGGCAAGGGAAACTGCACCGACTGTTCGCGCTGGAACCGGGGACGCCCGTCCTTGTGGGCGGCAGCACCCACCCGGGTGAGGAAGAAGTTCTGTGCCGCGTGCACCGGAGGCTGCGGGCCGAGCGGGCGGACCTGCGCCTGATCCTGGTGCCACGGCACATCAAACGGGCCGCGGCGCTGGCTCGCAGGCTCGCTGAAACCGGCATGGAAGTGCTCCTGAAGACCGAGCTTGACGCCGGGCGGAAGGCGGCCTCGGGCCGGGAAGTGATCCTGGTGGACACGATAGGCGACCTGCCGACGTGCTGGAGCCTGGCCACGTGCGCCTTCGTCGGCCGCAGCCTCCAGGCACCGGGCGGCGGGCAGAACATGATGGAGCCGGCCGCGCTGGGATTGCCCGTGCTGGTCGGCCCTTTCACGCGCAATTTCCGCCCGGAGATGGCGTTCCTCACATCGCGCGGGGCCGTCGTGGTAGTCAGGGACGAGGCGGAACTCGAGCATCAGGTTAGGCACCTGCTCGCGGACGGCCAGGCGGCGGCCCGCCTCGGACGCACGGCCCGGCAGAGTATCCTGGAGAGCCGCGGCGCCACCGCGCGGACGCTCGAACGTCTGGAGGAGATGCTGAGTGGGGCCGGACTGCTGTAGGATTCCGTCGGCACGGCCCCCGCATCACGAGCGGGCCGGGTTGCGGTAACTTGACGAATCGGCCGGCGCATGAGTACCATGTGCTGGAGAGTCGGACCTGATATGTGTTGGAAAGCGAGAGAAACGACATGGCCCAAATCGACAAGTTGCTGCATTTCCTGATGGAGCAGCGGGGTTCGGACCTGCATCTGAAGACGGATTCCCCGCCGCTGCTGCGCATCGACGGCGATCTCCAGAAGATGAAGCTGCCCTCCATGGACGCCAACCAGGTGAAGTCCATGATTCTCGAGATCATTCCCGAGCGCAACCGCAGGGAGTGGGAGGGGACCAACGACTCGGACTTCGCCTACGAGCTGCCCGGGCTGGCGCGTTTCCGCACCAACGTCTACCGCGACATCAAAGGCCCCTGCATGTGCCAGCGGCTCATTCCTATCGACATCATGACGGTGGACGACCTGGGCCTGTCTCAAGCGATCCGGGACCTTGCGATGCTGCCCAAGGGCATCGTGCTGTGCACCGGGCCGACGGGCTGCGGCAAGACCACGACGCTGGCAGCGCTGCTGCGCCTTGCGAACGAGCAGCGTAGGGACCACATCGTGACGATCGAAGACCCGATTGAGTTCGTCCACACCGGCGTCGGCTGCACCATAAGCCACCGGCAGGTGGGTACGCACACCGAGAGTTTCAAGCGCGCCCTGCGGGCGGCGCTGCGCGAGGACCCCGACATCATCCTGGTCGGCGAGATGCGCGACCTTGAAACGACGGCCCTGGCGGTCGAATGCGCCGAGACCGGGCACTTGGTCTTCGCCACCGTGCACACCAGCACTGCGCCGAGCACGGTAGACCGGATCATCGACCAGTTCCCGCCCGACCGCCAGGAGCAGATCCGCGTGATGCTGGCCAGTACGCTCAAGTGCGTGATCACCCAGGCCCTGTGCAAGCGCAAGGGCAAGGGCCGCGTGGCCGCGTTCGAGATCCTCTACGTCCACAGCGCCGTCGCCAACCTGATCCGCGAGAAGAAGACCTTTCAGCTTGCTTCCGTCATCCAGACCGGCAAGAGATACGGCATGATGAGCATGAACGAGTCCCTCATGAAGCTGGTCGATGACGGGTTGGTCACGCTGGACGAGGCTCACTCCAAGTCTGTGGACAAGGGCGAGATGAACGACCGGGTCAACCGGTGGCTTCGGGAGAAGGTCGCATCGGCCGCCATCTCCCCGGAGGAAGCCATCGAGCAGTCCTTCTTCAAGTCGGACTTGGTGGAAAAACTGAAGAATAGCGGCTATGCCAAGGCCCTTGCCAAGATCGACATGAGTCAGTTCGAGCAGCCAACAACAGCAACACCGACGGAGTAGGCGCCGAGGCCCCGCAAGAACATGCTTCCAGTAGCGCAAGGGGTTTTCTCTTTGGGACAGGAATTCTATGCAACCAGGAACCAGGCGCGCGAGCTGGACAAGGCAGCGATCGACGCCGTCGGCGTCAAGGGCCTGATCCTCATGGAGAACGCCGGCAGGGCCAGTGCAGCGGAGGCCGTCCACATGCTCAGGGGCGCAGGGGCTGCCTACGACGAAGGCCCCCCTCTGGCACGCGGCGCCGCGGGCAAGCGCGTTGTAGTCTTCTGCGGCATGGGCAATAACGGCGGCGACGGGTTCGTAGTGGCGCGACACCTGCACAACTGGGGCGCACAGGTCGGCACGGTCCTGCTGGGCGGCATCTCAGATGCCCTCCGGAAGGCCGGTGACGCCGCCGTCAACCTCGAGATCGCCCTGAACATGGACATCCCCGTCGTTGAGGTCGCCGACGCGGCCCAGGCGCGCGCCGCCGCGCAGGAAGCCGGCGCGGCCGACCTCCTGGTGGACGCCCTTCTGGGCACGGGGCTGGACAGGGACGTGGGGGAACCGTACCGCGCGCTCATCGAGGGGATCAACAAGCTGGGATCGCCGGTGCTGGCCGTAGACGTCCCGTCGGGACTGGACTGCGACACGGGGCGGGCGCTCGGGTGCGCCGTGCGCGCGGCCGTCACGGTGACCTTCGTGCTGCCCAAGCGGGGCTTTGCCTGCCCGGGCGCCGCGGAATATACGGGCGAGATCAAGGTCGCCGAGATAAGCGTCCCCAGGGGTCTCATCGCAGACCGAGTCGCCCGGTGGAAGTCGCAGGAGGGTTCATGAACACGAGGACGAGCAGGAGGCCGGCACAGGCCTGGACGGGATGACGGGATAAGCAGGATAAGGCAGTAGGGGCAAGGGCTGCTTGCCCGGGGCTGCCCAGCCCATCCTGTTGATCCGGTTATCCTGTCAAGTTCGATCCTTAGGCGCGAGAATGAACATGAAGATTTACCTTTCGGCGCCGCTCTTCACGCAGCAGGAACGGGTCTGGAACCGGATGCTCGCCCGTGAGCTTGCCCGCCAGGTCGCCGGCGCCGAGGTCATCCTGCCGCAGGACTTCAAGTTCGGCGATTCCTATAATCGACCGGAGCATTTCCCGGAGATCTACCGCGTCTGCCTGGATGCCCTGAAGGAGTCGGACGTGGTGGTGGCGGTGCTGGACGGGCCGGACGTGGACAGCGGCACAGCCTTCGAGCTGGGCTATGCGCGCGCGTTGGGGCTGCCCGTCATCGGCATCCGCACCGACTTCCGCGAGAGTCAGGAACGGGGCCTGAACGTGATGCTCGCGCAGGGGTGCACGGAGCTGCTGCGCTCCATGAGCTTCAGCGAGGACCTGGGCCTTCTCGTCAAGGACCTGACCGGCAAGATCGCCAGCGCCATCCGCCGCCTGTAGAATCGCTCGTCAAAACCGATCCTGTCGATCCCGTTATCCTGTCAGAGCCGGTCCTTATGCACGAGAACGAGAAGGAATTAGGGGCGTAGGCTGCTTGCCCGGGGCTGCCCAGCCCATCCTGTTGATCCTGTCATCCTGTCAGATCAGTTCGCCTGTACCCGACGCCGATCTGCCCCGCTGCTCACGCCCGCACGAAGCAGCACCATCTGCGTATCGGGCACGGGTCGCACGCCGGCCGCCGGGCGTGACAGGTCTCCCGGCCGTGGCGGATCATGTTCATGTGCGCGCTGTACTTGCGGCGGTCCGGGACTATGGCGTCGAGCAGCACGTGCGCCTTGTGGCGGGTGCAGTTCGGGGGAATGATCCCCAGGCGGCGACTGACGCGCAGCACGTGCGTGTCCACCACGAAGACCGGCACGCCGAAACCGAACAGCAGCACCAGCCGCGCCGTCTTGACCCCCACGCCCTTGATGGCGGTGAGTTCCCGCTCGGCCTGCTCGGGAGGGAGCGCCTGCAGGTAATCGAGCGAGTAGCCGCCCCGCTCGCGCAGGGAAACGAGTATGCGCCGGATCGTCGCGGCCTTCTGCGCCGCCAGCCCCCCGGACTCGATGGCCTGGCCGATCCCGGCCTCCGCCGCCCGCGAGATCGCCTCCCACGAGCCGAACCGTTCCATGAGAGTTTCGTAGGCCCGGCCGCTGTTGGTGTCGCTCGTGTTCTGGCTCAGCACCCCGCGCACGAGCACTGTGAGGGGGTCGCGCCGGGGCCTGCGGGGACGGCCGTAGCAGGTCTCCAGCGCATCCAGGATCTGCGGGACCTTGCGTTCGGGGCTCAGGCGATGGAGTGCTTGCGCGACCATTCTGTTGATCCGGGTGGGCTGCGCTCCCGCGCAGGGGGCCTACAGCCTGGAGAGGGCCTCCTTCTGGTAACGCTCATCCAGGCGCGGCATGCCGGCGTGGTCGAGCCACCTGGCCAGTTGCTCCCGTATCCTGGCGATCCTCACCCGAGGGTCGGGATGGGTCTTGAAGGACTCGAACTGGAGCCGCCCCTGCGAGCGCGCGGACTCGTCCAGGAACGGCAACAGGCCGCCCGGATGGTAACCGGCCTCGTAGGCGTAACGGGCGCCGGCCAGGTCAGCCTTGATCTCGTACTCGCGGCCGTAGCCCTCAGTGACCAGCTTCTGATAGGCCAGATCAATGAACTCGCGGTACTCGCCCACGTCCTCGTCCAGCCTCTCGCCGAAGTCCGTCAGCTTGGCGATCTTGTGGTCGCGCAGTACGATCTCCAGTCCGTGCTTCTGGGCCACGTGCGCAATCTCGTGCCCGAGGACTGCCGCCAACTCGTGCTCGGACTTCAGGCGCTCGAGCAGCCCCGTGCTCACGAAAACGTACCCGCCCGGCAGCGCCAGCGCCAGGGGCGTGTCGTTGCGCACGACCGCGAACCAGTACGGAAGCCCCGGCCGCTCGCTTTGCAGCGCCACAAGCCTCCCGACCATGGCAACGTAGCGGTTCAGGGCGGCGTCCGAATGGGGGCGGCCCAGAGAGGCGAACGTGCGCAGCGCCATGCCCTGGCCGATGGCAATTTCGTCGGCCGTGCCTATCTTGCCGACCACCGCCTTGACGGCATCCACGCCCGTTTGCCACTTCTCGAGGTCTTCCTCGTCCTCGACCAGTTCGGGCAGTTGCCTTTCAACGATCTCCGCGCCCGTCCTGACGGCGTCCCCGATGCCATCGCAGCCGGCCAGAATGAGGAAGCCCGCCGCGAGGAAAGCCGAGACCGTTCGCAGCCGTGCCATTTCACTCCACCTCCGCATACTCGCCAAGTCCACCAGCCCGCGCGAAGGCGTCCAGTTCCCCGGCGGCGATCCCGCGACCCTGCATCGCTTCCACCGCCTCGACGGCCCACTCGGGGATCTCGCCGCCGGCCGCGTACTTCTCGGCCATCGGGGAGAGCCCGCGCATCGCGCCGCTCGTCTCGATCTCATCCAACTTGATCGTGCCCGCCCCAGGCCCCTGCCGGAGCGCGGCCGCCACGTCTTCGGGCCTGTCGGGCGTGAGTTTGCTGTGGTAGACCCACCCCGTCTTGCCCCCGACGTTGACCTTATAGTGCCGCCCGGTCCTGGTCAACACCTCGACGGGGTCGCGCTGCCGAAGCCGGGTGACCACCTTCGCGCTCAATCGGGTGCCGTCACGCACCACGGTCGAGGTGCGCGCATACATCGTCTTGGCAACCCCGGCCGCCGCAACTGCGACGATGAGCGCCCCCACTAAGAACACCTTTCTACCCACAACCCACCTCCGCTGCTGAAGGGCCTCGCGCGCGCTAGCCGACTCCCACTTCCCATTATCGGTGCCCGGCGAGGGCTGGTCAAGGGCGATTATGCCGACCAGGCACGCCCCTGCCGGCGCAGGCCGGGAAAGCATAACGGGGTAGACAGGATCAGGAAGCAGGGGCAAAGGCTGCCTGCCCAACCCATCCTGTTGATCCTGTCATCCCGTCAAGTCCGTTCCTCAGGCGCGAAATCCTGCAGGCGGACGGAACAGGCCTCAGATTGCCGATGGACCTGAGGGGCCTTCGTGCCCAAGTTCTTTAGGCGCTATTGCAGAACCCGCTCCGTCGGCCCGAGGCCGAGCGAGAGCGCCGGAGGGCAAGGAGGCCGAAGCAGGCGATTCAAAGGCCAGAATCGCCGATGCTGGCCGACACAGCCATTCGGCGCTCGCAGCCGGACGAAGCCAGGATGGGGTTTTGCAACAGCGCCTTATGGAAAGGCGTCGGCCCTTGCGGTAGTATATGTGGTGGATACAGATGGCCCGCTTGGCGAGCCGGCGGCGCAGCCGCCATGCGAACGGCGGGCATTTCCAGCTTGACCGCGGGGGGCTGACCGAATGCTCTGGTGGCGAAAGTGGCAACTGAAGTCGAAACATGCCAAGACGCGGCTTGCGGCGGTCCGCAAGCTCGGCGGCTCGCGGGACCCGGCGGCCCTCAAGGCCCTTGCTGAAGCGCTTCGCGACCGGGCGACCAAGGTGCGCGTCGCCGCCGCCGAGGCGTTGGCCGGAATTGGCGACGTGCGCGCGGTCAACCTGCTTTCGGGGGCACTGAAGTCCAGCAACGCGGAGGTCCGCGTGGCGGCCGCAGTAGGCCTGGGGCGAACTGGAAGCCCCCGGTCCGTCGAGCCGCTGGTGGCCTGCCTAGAGGACCCCGATTCGGGCGTGCGCAAGGCGGCTGCGGGGGCCCTTGAACGCCGCCGCTGGAAGGCTGTCACGTCCCGTCAGGAACTCCTGTACGCCCTCGCGCAATGCGACGTCGAACGAATCGCCAAAGCGGGCGAGGCAGCCACCGGACCACTCCTCGACGCCCTGCGTGATGGGGACGCCGAGCTGCGCAAGATGGCCGCCGGCGTTCTCGGCCGGGTCGGCACCCCCGAGGCCGCCAGGGCACTCGTTCTCCTCACCCGCGACTCGTCAGTGGCGCAGGATGCGGTGACCGCCCTCGAGGGCCTGCTGAGCGCGAGGGCCGCAGAGATTGCGGATGACGCCCTTTGGGCTGCGGCTCAAATCGACAACGTCTCCCAGTTCGTCGGGGACACGCGCACCCGCCGGGGCCGCGCGCAGCGCGACGAAGAACACATGTCCGAGCGTCGCACGGTCGATTGTTCGCGAGTCCATGAGCTCGCTCGGACCGAGCTTGCGAGCCGCGGCGCCATCGGCCCCTGAGGCGCATGATTGAAAGGCGCACGGCGAGAAACGCCGCGCCAAGAGCGTTGCATACGGACCCACAGAACCTCGTTGGACTGAAGGGAGACCGATTGATGGCTGAGTTCGCCAGTGCGTTCCCAGGCGTAGTGCCGGATCGCAACCTCACCGCGCGCGAGCTGACGCGCGGGCTGCGGATGATGCTCGCGGCGGAAGAGGAGGCCGTGCACCTGTACGAGGCCCTCGCAGACGCCACCGATAACGAGCTTGCCAGGGCAGTCCTCCAGGACATTGCCGACGAAGAGCGCGTGCACGTGGGCGAGTTCCAGAGGCTGCTGAGCATCCTGCTGCCGGACGAGGATGGGTTCCTCGCCGAAGGGGCACAGGAAGTGGATGAAATGGCGGCCGGGCAAGGCGACTGAGCAGGAGCAGCC
>CAZXDF010000330.1:0-11341 GCA_964639345.1 uncultured candidatus Brocadiaceae bacterium
TTCGCAGGTCTTCAAGAGCACGTTGCCCGCAAAACCGTCGCAGACAACGATGTCGCACCCGCCGGACAAAGCGTCCTTGGCTTCCACGTTCCCGACGAAGTTCAACTCGGCCGCCGACAGCAGTTGGAAGGCCTTCTTCACAAGCATAGTCCCCTTGCCGGCCTCCTCACCCACGTTCAGAAGGCCTACGCGAGGGTTCGCGAGATGAAAGATTTCCCGGGCGAACACCGTGGCCATTATGCCGTACTGCAGGAGGTGCATCGACTTGCAGTGGATGTTGGCCCCCACGTCGATGACGATCAGCGGCCGGTCGATCAAGCGCATCGGCACGACGATTCCCGGCCGCTGCACGCCCGCTATGAGGCCAAGGCCGAGGGAGCTGGCGGCCACGACCGCCCCCGTGTTGCCCGCGCTCACGAAGGCGTCCGCCTCACCCTCCACCACCCTTGTCATCCCCACGGTAATCGACGAATCCCGCTTCTCGCGCAATGCCTGGACGGGCGACTCGTCCATGCCGATTCTCTCGCTTGCCGGGACGATGACGATGTTGCCCGGGCGGGGAGCGAGCTTCCCAAGCTGCGCGTTGATTACCTCAGGCGGGCCGGCCAGGAGAATCTGCGTGTCCGGAAAATTCCGCGCGGCCATGACGGCGCCGGCCACGGGCTCCTCGGGCGCCCGATCGCCGCCAAGGGCGTCCACGACCACCCTTACACTTGGAGCAGGCTCCGACGAACCCGGGTCTCTGGGCGCTGTATTGGCAACTGCCCTGCGGTGGAACACTTATGTTTCCTTCGATTTACCGCTCCACCTCCACGACGGCCCGTCCGCGGTAGTGACCGCAGTTGGGACAGACCGCGTGGGGCGTCTTGGGCTGGTTGCAGTTGGCGCAGAAGAACCGACGTGAGCGACTCGCCGGGGCGCGAACCTTCTGGGAACGCGGCGTGTTCGGTGCCGCAAGCCCGTGGTTAGCTTGCCTCTTCGCCTTGCGGGCCTTGCTTGTTCTTCTCTTGGGAACCGCCATTCTCGTCGTCCAATTTCTGTTGTGTGAGAGGGAACACGTGACTCTTTCCGGCCGGCTCCGCCGAATGTGCCACGGGCGGAGAGGGAAACCTCAGCCTCCACAAATATCGGCGGCCTGGAGCTTATGTAGGTTTTGCGGACCTGCCGGAGAGAGTCGGCCCTGGGCGAGCAGTCAAATCCCCAACTGGCTATCGCACAATTATAGTGGCCGCCTTCAAGCCGTGTCAACGGGAAATGCGCCCTGATCCTCCCGGCAAGCCCGCTGCCCCTGAGGCCCGGACATCCCTGCAACGGGGCGCGAAGGCGTTTTCTCCGAGGGCCAAACCATGGTAGACTGATCGGTAGCACGGCGATGAGTTCAGTGAACCCGCAGGTCATGGGCCCACGGCCGCCGGCACGCGTGGGACCGGTAGCGACGGACCAGCATAATGCGTATCGAGACATATCCAAGCAGGATTCTGCGGGCTAAGTGCCTGCCAGTGCGAGAGTTCGCGGACGAGGACCTGGTGCGCGCGCGAGTGATGCTCGAACTCATGTACGAGGCCCAGGGCGTCGGGCTCGCCGGGCCTCAGGTGGCATGGCAGACCCAGATCATGACGCTGGACATCGAGCAGGATCACAGCGGCGACCGAATCTTTTTCAATCCCCGGATCATCGACATGGATGGTGAGATCGAGGAGGAGGAAGGTTGCCTGAGCGTGCCCGGGGTGCGGGCTCCCGTAAGGCGTGCCGAGAGGGTGGTTGTGGCTGCCTACAACCTGCGGGGCGAACGCTTCGAGCGAGAAGCGGCGGGTCTTGAATCCCGGGCCTGGCAGCACGAGCTGGACCATTTGAGCGGGGTCCTGTTTATCGACCGGCTCGACCCCACGACCCTTATCACCGTGCGCCAGCAGCTCAAGGAGCTTGAGCAAGAGGCCGAGGAAGAGAAAGCCGGCTGAGGCGCGGAGATCAGCCCCCGTCGGCCGCGCTGTGGCGTTGCAGTTGGGTTGGCCGCGCTCCGGAGGTTACGGTTCATGCGTATCGTGTTCATGGGAACCCCCGAGTTCTCGGTCCCGTCGCTGGAGGCTCTGTGCGCCGCGGGCCACGACGTTGCCCTGGTCGTTACGCGGCCCGACGCGCGTCGCGGCCGCGGGCTCAGGTCCACGGCGCCGCCCGTCAAGAAGGCTGCCCTTCGCCTGGCGCTGGAGGTTTACCAGCCCGAGAGCATGAAGCGGGCCGAGGCGCTCGACCGTGTCAGGGACGTCGGCCCCGGGCTGGTGGCCGTCGTAGCCTTCGGGGAGGTGCTGAGGCCCGAGGTGCTTGCCGTCCCTGAGCATGGCTGTTTGAACGTGCATGCGTCGCTGCTTCCGAAATATCGGGGCGCGGCGCCGATCAACTGGGCCACCATCCGTGGAGAGCGCGAGACCGGCGTGACGGTGCAGCGGATGTCGCCGGAGTTGGATGCAGGCCCGATCCTGGCACAGGAGAGCGTCGCGATCGGCGGGAACCAAACGGCCGGCGAGCTTCATGACCGCCTGTGCGTGCTGGGAGCCGGGGTTCTGGCGGACGTGGTGGGCCGGCTGGACAGCGGCCTGCCCGTCGCCGAGCGGCCGCAGGACTCGGCCCTGGCCACGGCCGCCCCGAAGCTTTCCAAGTGGGACGGCCGCGTGGACTGGGCTGCTGCTGCGGAGCATATCCGCAACCTGGTGCGTGGCCTCACCCCATGGCCCGGCGCGGTCGGCCGGCTGGTGGGGGAGGGCGGCGCGCAAGAGGTAATCCTGCTACAGGTGAAAGTGGTCCCGGCCGGCGACCCGGCCTGCGCGCCCGGCACGGTGCTTCGTGCGGACGGACGTGAAGGCATAATCGTCCGGGCCGGGCGGGATACCGTCGAGGTCGTCAAGCTCAAGCCCGCTTCCGGACGGGCGATGAGCGCGGCTGATTTTGTTCGCGGTCACAAAGTGAGGCCTGGCGACCGGTTCGAGTGATGCCGGGGTTGGGCCCGCATCGAAAGAAAGCGTGGGAGAGGCGTGGGAAGAGCGACTGTTAGGGTTCTGAACTTTCTGACCCGCGTGCGGCGGTCTCGGTGCCGTCCCGATGAGTTGCTGGTGCTGCTCGCCTCGTGCTTGCAGTGCAGCGAGTGTAAATGCAAGATCGTGAACGACGTGGCCGAATGCGCCCGGTGCGGGCGGTGCAAGATGAAGGACATCCTGGAGCTGGTGGACAGGCACGGGTGCCGCTGCATAGTGACAACCGGGGGGCGCCTGGCCCTTCAAGTGGCCAAATCGGGTGAGGTGGCCGCCATTGTGGCCGTGGCATGTGAGAAGGAACTGCGGGAGGGCATGTTGGGCGTATTCCCCAAGCCCACGCTGGGAATCGTCAACCTGCAGCCCAACGGCCCCTGCAAGGATACCGACGTAGACCTGGACGAGCTCGAGCAGGCGATCAAGCGGTTCCTGGAGTAGCGCCCGGACTGGGCGGCGGCGGTGTCGTGGAATGCTATGGGGCGGTGCGCCCGATTGTCAGGACGTAGACCTTCTCCGCGCCGGCTTTCTTCAGGATGCGGGAACACTCGCTTGCGGTGGCGCCGGTTGTCATCACGTCGTCTACCAGGAGCAGGCGCAGTCCCCGCACGTCGTCCCTGTCGGCGCGGAATGCGCCGCGAACGTTGTCCCGACGCTTCGCCGCCGTGAGCCGAGTCTGCTGCTCGGTGTAGCGGATGCGGCGCAGCGCTCCGGCACATACGGGCTTTCCCGTCAGAAGGCCCAGCGTCCGCGCAAGCAGCACGCCCTGGTCGTAGCCGCGCTCGCGCTCCCGGCGCGCGTGAAGCGGCACCGGCACGACGGCCTCGGCGTCCTCGCAGTGCTCAGCAACCCAGCCCATCGTCCAGGCCCGATCAAGGAGCCGGCGGCCCAGGTAGAACTCACCGCCGAACTTGTAGCTCGTGATCAAGCTACCGGCGGGTCCCGCATAGCGGAAGATGGCCCGCGCGCAGTCGAAATGACGCTCCGCCGCCCGACAACCGATGCACGAGGCCCTGCCCGATACGGTCTCCGCGGGTGAGGGCAGCCCGCAGAGGCTGCACAACGGCGGCACGAGGCGGCTGGCGACCAGCAGCTTGTAACATTCCCCGCACAGGATGCGGCCCGGCCCCCCAGCCAAGGACTCGCCGCAGTGGTAGCAGTGGGGCGGGTAGAACCAGTCGAGGACGGCCTCCGCCGCCCCCCTCATGCGCCCGGCAATCGATGCTTCCATTAGAGCTCCCGGCAATGCTGGACCATGCTGCAAGCCGTCCCGTAGTGGACGAGCACCGTATCGTCGACTCTCGTAGCATACCCGCCCGCCAGCACGACCGCCACGGGCAGGCCGCGCTCGGCGCAGGCTCCGATGACCATATCGTCGCGCTCGCGCAGCTCTTCCAGCGACAGCCGCAGGGAACCCAACTGGTCCAGCTCGTACGGGTCAGCTCCTGCAACGTACAGGACGAACTCGGGCCGATGCTTGTCGAGCGCGGGAATCAGGTTGGCGCGAAGCTCCTCGCAGTATGCGCGCCCAGAGCAGTGGTCCGGAAGACCGACGTCCAGGTCGCTCTGCTGCTTGAGCGGGTAGAGGTCCTCCTGGTGAATGCTGAAAGTGAACACGCGCGGCTCGTCGCGGAACGTGAAGGCCGTGCCGTTGCCCTGGTGCAGGTCGCAGTCGACCACCATCGCCCGCTGGGCGAGACCATCCTCGAGAACCACCTGAACGCCCAGCGCCACGTCGTTGACGTAGCAGAAACCCTCCGCCCAGTCGGGAAAGGCGTGGTGGAAGCCGCCGGCGAGGTTCATCGCCATCGTCCTTTCCGTCACCGCCGTGCGGCAGGCCAGGATCGTCCCGCCCGCACCGAGCGCAAAACCCTCCACGATCCCACGGCTGATGGGCATTTCGCTGCGGACGGTGCGGTGGGTGTAGCGGTGCGTCAGGAGGTCGGAGACATACTCGGGGGTGTGGACCAGTTCGAGCTGCTCCCTCGTGGCGGGTTCTGGCACGAGAAGATCATCCGGCGAAGCCAGCCCCTCCCCGGTGATCTTGCGATAGAGCAGCTCGTACTTCTCGGTGCGGAACACGTGGTCGCCGACGTCGCAGTAATAGCCCGGCGAATAGACGAACCTCGCGACTGCCACCGCTGTTCTCCCGGCTCACTCTCAAACGACGTCATGCGATCAGACTCTCGCAACGGCCGCCAGTGTAGCCGCACCGTGCGTGCACGACAAACGCAGGCGCACGCCATGCCCGCGTTTGCATCCGTCCCGGAAACGGGTACATTACAAATAGAGGCAGCTGATCGCGGCACCGTTCGGGAGAATCGAAAATGGGCACTGGGGCATCAACGAAGATCGCCGAGAAGGTCCGGCACAAGGCGCTCTCCTACGCCGAGGGCAGGGAAAAGAGGCAGGCCGCCCGGGGCAAACCTCTGTGGGCGCGCGTGCGGGAATGCGGGAGCGAGCTGTGGCTGGACACGGGCGACATCGAGGAGGCATCCGCCCTCTGGTGCAGTGAGTTCAGCGCCCTCACCACCAACAATACCCTCCTCAACAAGGAGGTGCAGAAGGGCATATACGACGCGCTCATAGCCGAGGCTGCGGCCGAGTTGAGCGGTGAGCTGTCGGCGGAGGAACTGACGCTCGAGATCGCCTTCGTGCTCAACGCGGTCCACGCCCTGCGCTTGAGTGAGCGGTTCGACGCCCGCGTGAGCGTCGAGCTCCACACTGACCTGGCCAACGATGTGGAACGCACCGTCGCCTACGCGCGCCGCTACCGCGAGATCGCGCCGGACCGTTTCATCATAAAGGTGCCCCTGGCGCCCGCGGGGCTGCTGGCGGCGCGTCAGATCTCGGACGATGGCATCCCGGTTAACTACACGCTTGGTTTCAGTGCGCGGCAGAACTACCTGATAACAACCATCTCGCGTCCGGCCTTTGTGAACGTGTTCCTGGGCCGGCTGAACGCCTTCGTTGCCGACAACGGCTTGGGGGGCGGGGAGTTCGTGGGGGAGAAGGCGCTGCTGGCGAGTCAACGGGTCGTCTCCGAACTGCGCGAAGAGCTGGGCGTCGGTACGCGCCAGATCGGTGCAAGCCTGCGGGCGCGCGAGCAGGTGGGGCTGCTGACCGGCGTGGACGTGCTGACGATGCCCACGAAGGTCGCCCGAGGTTTCGAAGAGATTAATCCGCCGCTCGAGGGAATAGCTTCGCGAGTGGAAGCCGAACTGGACGTGGAGCTTGCGCCCGAGGTGGATCGCGAAGCGTTGGGCATCGAGTGCCTGTGGGATGTGCCCCCGGATTTCCGGGGCGCCGTGCGCGATCTTGCCGGGAAGGACCCGCGCGCCTTGAAGCCGGAGGACATCGTCGGTTTCTTCGCCGATCGGGGATATCCGGACTTCCTGCCGCGATGGTCCGAGGGCGACATCGAGACGGTCAGCGCTGACGGCAAGATCCCCGTCTACAAGCATTGGAAGGGGCGCATGGCGCGGCGCGAGGTTTCCCTCGACGCGTTGCTGAACATCTCGGGCCTTCGGTCCTTTGCGGCCGACCAGGAGGCAATGGACGAACGCATCCTGTCGATGCTGTAAGCGGCGGCAACGCTCGGAGGGTTACTCGAGCACCACGGGCGGCTCCGGCGCCCAGCCGGCGGGGAGTTCGGACTTGAGTTCGGCGGCGTCGCTTACGAACAGGGGGCTGATCTCGATCTCGGCCGCCGGGTCGTCAAAACACGCGACGTCCACGCCCACCTCCCGCAGCCAGCCCACCCACATGGCGCGCATCATGGCGCGCGCGGTCCCGGGGCTGTCCTCGCCCTCGGCGTTCTTCACGGGGGCGAACTCGCTCCCCCTGTCCACTTCGACGAAGGCGCAGCCCGCGGCGCGCGCGAGCGCATCGAAGACGAACCGCTCGAACTTGAAGCACGCCAACTTTTCCGTGCGGTCCCCTTCGCCGATCACATCGTATTGCTTCCTGGCGACGTGCCAGGGCAGGGCGGCGGCGCTCTCGCTCATCCTGCGCGCGAGGGACGTGCTGATGACGTGGACGGCGATGCTGCCGAACAGGTACTTCAGTTCGCCGGATGGCGTGCTCGCCCGGGCCAGTGTATCCGGCAGGTCGCTGTATTCCACGATGGCAGGGCGGCCCCGCCGAAGCGCCGCAACGCCCAGCTTCTCTGCCGGGCCGCGCTTGGCCACGACCTTGCACGAGAACTCGGCCCCGAGGCGGATGTGATGCCCTATGAAACGCTCGTCTGCCACGCTCACGAGGGGGTTATCGACCTGGAAGTAGCTAATGAGCTCGACGCCGCTGCCTTCCAGCTCATCGAGCAGGCCGCTGCGGGCGAGGCCATCGAAGACTCCTCCGTGCCCGTCCGGCCCGACGAGCAGCCTTCCCTTCTCCTCGAGCAGCAGCCCGCCGGCGTCGGTGAGGATGGGGTTGGTCTGTTGGGCGAAGAAGCGGACTGTGTCGCCGCCAAGCCCGAAGTAGCCCTCTCGCTCAAGGAACGCGCGCGTTGCGGCATCGTTGTCGGGGCTCGTCATTATGAGCCAGGGCATGTGGCAGCCGTGCCGGCGGCGTGCCGCCAGAATGCCCTCTGCCAGGACCTGGAAGAGGGTGTGCTGCCGGACCGGCGTGATGGGGTAGAGGCCTTTCGCCCCTTCCCAGCGAAGCCGGGTGCCCTGGCCGCCCGCGACGGTCAGGGCCGCCACGCGACCTTCCCGGAGGGCGCTGCGTCCCACCTCGCATGCTGCGGCCTCCTGCCGGGCCTCTGCATCGGTGCGGGGCAGACGCTGCACTGTCGGGGGCTCGATGCCCTCCAGCTCAACGCCCTCGGCAGGCGCCCCGATAAGCGCGGCCAGCTCCCGGACGCGGTGGAAGTCGAGCGCGGCGAGCTGCTTGAGAAACCGCTCCCGCGCCTCATCCGCCAACTCATCGAGCCACCGAAGGACATGGGCGTGGCCCTCGCGTTTGACGGTCTCGACGATGGCTAGCTGCTCTGAGGGAAAGTGATGTGTGATTACCGATCCTCTCCTTGCGCGCGCAGGAACGCCAAGCGTCCACTTTAGACCATGCCGGGCACGCGTGCAACCCCACGCGCCGCCGCCGCAAAACGCGCCGTGCAGCTTGACAGCAGGGGTAGCCCCTTCCTACCATACGCGCTGCCGGTAGGACGCCGCCCGTTCCCTTTCACTCGTGCGAGATCATGCTGGACATCAAGATCATTCGCGAGCAGTCGGACCTGGTCAAGGATGGCATGGGCAAGGTGGGCGCCGACCCAGCGATGATTGATGATGTGCTGGCCCTGGACGAGCGGTGGCGCGCGAAGGTCTCCGAAGCCGAGGAACTCAAGGCCGAAAGGAAGCGCCAGGCCAAGGAGATGGGCCAGGCACGAGCACGTGGCGAACACGAACACATACACGTCTCCGGCGCTGACGCGCCCGATCTTCGCAAGATGCGCGAACAGGTAAAGAATCTCGACGCGGAGACGACAGAGTTGCGCCGGCAGCTCGACGAGCTGCTGCTTAACGTGCCCAACCTGCCGCATCCGGACGCGCCGGTCGGGAAGGACGAATCGGAGAACGTGCTTGTCCGAACGGAAGGCGAGCCGCCCGAGTTCGATTTCGAACCCCGGCCGCACTGGGAGCTGGGCGAGGATCTGGGCATCATCGACTTCGAGCGCGGCGTGAAGCTAAGCGGCTCGCGGTTCTACGTCCTCCTGAGCCTCGGGGCGCGCCTTCAGAGGGCGCTTATCACATGGATGCTCGACCTGCATACGAAGCAGCACGGTTACGCCGAGGTGTATCCGCCTTACGTGGTGGGGGAGAGGTGCCTCGTCGGAACAGGCCAACTGCCCAAATTCGCCGACAATCTCTACCGCGACGTGGAGGACGACCTATGGCTGATCCCCACTGCCGAGGTGCCCCTGACGAACCTGCACCGCGAAGAGAAGCTGTCCTTGGATGAGCTACCCAAACGCTACGTGGCCTACACGCCTTGCTTCCGGCGGGAGAAGATGAGCGCCGGCGCCGACGTGCGCGGCATCAAACGCGGCCACCAGTTCGACAAGGTCGAGCTGGTCAAGTACTGCCTGCCGGACGAGAGCGATGCGGAACTCGCGCGGCTGATCGCCGATGCCGAAGACGTTTGCAAAGGGCTCGGTTTGCATTACCGAATCCTGGAGATGTGCACCGGCGACCTGAGCTTTTCGGCGCGGCGCAAGTTCGACATCGAGGTCTGGGCTGCGGGGTGCCGTGAGTGGCTCGAGGTTAGCTCATGCAGCACGTTCGGCGACTTCCAGGCGCGGCGGGCGAACATCCGCTATCGCCCGGCCGGCGGCGGGAAGCCGCAGTTTGTCCATACCCTGAACGGCTCCGGCCTGGCGCTGCCGCGGACGCTGATCGCGGTTCTGGAAAACTACCAGCAGCCGGGAGGAGGGGGGCGCGGCCCCTCGGTAGTCGTGCCGCCGGTCCTGCGACCCTACATGGACGGGCTCGAGAGAATTGAGGCCCCGTAGCCCAGGCGCCGCCGATGCGTTGAGCGCTTTCCTCGCCTTCTGGTGCGGGGTGGCATCCGCCGGGCTCGCCTTCTGCCTCTTCCACCGGCTCGACGTGGCCTTCAACGGACGAGTCGGCGCGGCGGGGATCGCGCTGGCGGTGCTGTGCCTGGCTGGGACAGCGGGCGAGATGTTGGCGCGAGGATTCTGGACCCCGGGCCGCAAGCTCGCCCTGGCCGGCGGTGTGGCGGCAGGTTTCGCCGCACTCTCCGCCGGGCTGCCGGAGTTCGTCGACGACCTGCGCATGGCCCTGGCCTGCGGCGTGGTGCTGGCCCTGGGCGTTGCGGCGGCGCGCTTGGCCGGTGGGCCGCGGCAGGTAGCACCTTCCTCGGGCGGCGGACGGCTGCCCGAGCGTGGCGCGCGGGGCCTCCAACTGGTTGCGCTTGGCATTGTGGTCGTGTCGCTGCTGCGCACCTACTCCTATTCCACCGGTTGGTGGGCCTACGCCGCGAGCGACCTGGGCATTGCTTTTTGCCTGGGACTGATCATCTGCCGCGTGTTCTTCCGGCTCTACAGCGGATCGGCCGAGCTGGCCGTGATCGCGCGCGGGCTGATCCTCCTTTCGCTCACCGTGGTATTGGGCTGGTCGTTCTTCCTCTATCCCGATCTCATCCTCAGCGAGCCGGCGGTGCTCCAGTCGTCCGGCACGCTGCTCACGCCGGGCCGGTTGTTCCCCCTGTGGTTCATGGCTGCGGTGCTCGGCGGTCTCCTCCCGTCCCGCCCGGAGGGCGCTTCAGGGCGCGCGGGTTGGGAGGACGGTGCGGCGCTGGCCGTCGGGGCGGTCGCGGCGGGCCTGATGCCGGCTGACGTGTCAGTGCGCTGGCAGTACGTCGCAGCCGCCGTGCTCTGCGCGATCTCGCTCGCGCCGGTCTGTGTCGTGTCTCCTCGCCGTGGCGTCAGCGTGGCGCTACCGTTGCGAGTGGCCGCGATGGCCGTGGCCGTGGCGGGCCTCGTGTGGGTCTTTATCGTGTCGCCGGACCTGGGGTGGGGGCCCCTGAAGGGCGTCTTCGCGGGCTACATGTCGCACCGGCGCGGCCGCCTGAATTACGTGCCGCTACGTAGCGAACTACAAGGCGTGCGGGCCGCGGACGTTGAAGTGGACAGCGTGCACTTCGTTCGCTATGGGCTCGAGGCGGGCGCGCAGGCCCTCGGCGTGAACGCGGTGCTGTTGCGCGGCAATGTCGTCATGAGCAGCCGCGCGCAGGATGAGCAGGCCCGTTGCGCGGCCTACGCGCTCCGTCAGGTTTGCGTGGCGGGGCAGTCGGAGTCCCCGCGCTACCAGCGCGACACCGTTGTCTGGCCGCTGGGGATGCCATTGACCGAGTTGAACGTTGAAGGATTGAGACTCCTCGAAGAGGAGTCCGTGGTCGTTTGGCTGCCCACGCGCACAGTGAGCCCCAAGGAATTGCGGCGGCTGCTGGCGACGGTGTGCGCGGTGTATGACCGAACCCGCCTGTTCGCGTTCAGGGACGAGCTGGTACTGGTGGCCGGCGGGACGGAGAAGCTGGACTACGCGAGGCTGGCCCGGCTGTTTCAAGACCCTGCATGGCGCTCCCAGCTCATGAAGGCCGGCCTGTGGGACCCGCGTCAGCTCGTGGCGGCGCTCGTCGCCGACACCGATCAGGTGAGAGCCCTGGCGGCCGGGGCGCGTCCCTACCGGCTGTGGCGCCCCGCGCGTCCGCCCGTGCTGGTGCGGGACCTCGCCGCGGACAGCCGCGCCGACGTGCTCGCCATGGCCACGCAGTACCGGCTTGCCCTGGCAGGGCGGCTCGGC
>CAZXDF010000331.1:0-14491 GCA_964639345.1 uncultured candidatus Brocadiaceae bacterium
GAAGCCCTACGCGGAGATGAACCCGGGCGAAAAGGACCGCTGGGACCTGGAAAGCCGGAAACTGAAACGTGAGGCGGTTTGTCCGATCTGCGGCCCCATTTTTCGATGACGTGGCCGGGAAAGCCGGCGAGAATGAGCTCGATCCTGCTCCCCCGGAAGGAGCGGGAAGAGGAGGCGGTGAGGGCGGCGCTTGCAGCCTGCGGAAACCCGCCCTGGCGGCAAGATAGGCCTTGACACCCGACCTACCGGTGCTATACTGATAGGTACGTTGGAACATGGGGGGGAGGGTTGCGAATGCTCGGGATCGGAGAGTCTCGGGGCGTGCCCGCGCATGGGGTTGATCCGCCGTGCGAGAAAGGCCTGCGCGGCGGCAAGGGGCGGTTCCCAATAGAGGCGGAAAGGAAAGACAGTTGAACAAGAAGAATCATGCGTTCACGCTGGTCGAGCTGCTCGTAGTCATAGCCATAATTGCCATTCTGGCTGCCCTGTTGATGCCGGCACTCGCCAGAGCACAGGAGACCGCCCGAAGGGCCGCCTGCCGGAGCAACCAGCACCAGATAGTAATGGGCATGTTGCAAATGGCCCAGGACCGCGATGGGAGGTTCCCCGACCGCACGAGTAACTCGCTCTACCAGGTCAACACCGAGTGGTTGCCGGAGGACTGGGATTTTTCCTTCGACTACAGGTCTTTCCTAGATCCGTACATCGACGACGCGGCGGTCTTTTATTGTCCCTCGGGCGGGCTCGAAGGGCCCGGCAAAATGGGTGGAGACAAGTTTACGAAGGAAGAGTGCGGCTTCGCCCTGAGCTGCGACAACAACTACGTCGACTACGTGATGACCCCGAACGCCCGGAAGATCGACCGGGTGGAGATCGACTGGGACGCGTTGGGCCTGGGGGATTGGGACGACCTTGAGGATGAAGAGGCATGGGATGAGGAGCGCTGGGGCGTTCGTCCGGTCATCGAGCGGCGCTGGGACCTGTGGGACGAGTTCCAGTTCCGCGAGGGCCTGTGGGACATAGACACGCCGAGGTGGAACCTGTGGGATGAGGGCTGGTGGCTCGACGGCCGGTGGGGCTCGGGCCTCTGGGACGAGGTGCGCCTGGGCAGGGGCCAACTCTGGCGCTACTTCCGCGCCGACCAGGACGTGCGCGAGATCGACTGGTACACCTTTGACGTCGAGGACGACCTTCTGACGGTGCCGCAGGACTTGAACATTTCACAGCCGACCAAGGTCATGATGGTGGCCGACAGAACCCACAGCGCCGCGAAGAACCCTGCGGACCTGACAAACGTCTACGAGGACAGGCTGGGAGAGTTTCCCATGCATACGGGGGGGCGCGGCAGGGAGACCTTCGACGGGCTGAACGCGGGATTCTACGATGGTCACGTCGAGTGGCGGGGCTATCCAGACGAGGTCCAGCCTCGGGTTCTGCTGCAGGCCCTTGACCAGATCGCCTGGTATTGATGTCCGGTCGGTGGCCCAACCGTGGCGGGGGGGGAGGCGTGCAGGCCGACTGCCGGATTCGCGGAAGAGGTGAGAGATGAGGCTCAGGCGTGGGCTATTGTTCGTCGCCGGTGCGATCCTCGTCGTCGCGCTCTGCGCCGTCGTCGTCGTGCTTGTCAGGCCGCTGTTGTTCGGCGCGGAAGAGGGGATTCCAGTAGAGGGCACTTTCATCTGCGAGCAGACGGGCCAGAAGTGGACGGGGAAGGCCTACAAGGTGAACGAATACGACCCCTATGTGTACTCGAAGTGGACAAAAGGCAGGACGGCCCGCCAGGCGATCGAGTGTGCCATGCGCGGCGAATGGGTCCTTCCTCCCATCCCCAAACCCTTCAGCGAAATGACGCAGGCAGATGTCAAGGCCCTCACCGAGATGACGGCGGGGGAGTATGCGGCGTGGCAGGAGGAGGCGGAGGCCAAGCCCTTCAGCGAGATGACGCAGGCGGAGGCCAAAGCCCTTGGCGCAATGACGCCAGCGGAGTACGCGGCGTGGCAGGAGGAGGCGGAGGCCACGGCCTTTAGCGAAATGACGGCTGCCGAGTACAAGGCGTGGGAAGATGACGCGGCGGACATGCTGGCAGAGGCCCTCTGTCCCGAGTGCGACGGACCGCTGGCCCCGCGAAAGCTGCCCATGGGCGAGCGCAGGAAACTCGGGGCAGGGCGCACGGGCATCCCCACGAGGAAGTATCGCTCGACAGCCACCCGGACCGGGACCGGCACAGCCCGGCGTAGCCATCGGTCGGAACGGCGCAGCGTGGGCGACGGCAGGCGACTGCCGCGTGCGAGAGTGGGCCCTGAGAAGCGCGTCCGCGGCACCCGAAAGCCCGAACCCTTGCGGGCAGATGGAACGGGGACGACCGGACATGCCAAGAGCAGGCCCTTCCAGCGGTCAAGTCGCAAGAAGGTGCCGGCGTTCGATGAGTTCTACTCCTATCGCACCCGGCCCTACTCCTACTATCGCTGGGGGGGTGACCCGTATAGCGACGTATACTCCCGCGCCGGGCCCTATGGCCGGTCGGGACCTCCGCCCCTGCGGGACATGTTCTACCGCACCCAGCCTTATTACCGCCGTGGCCGCGAACAGGACTTCTACCGGGCGCCCAGCAGGCGTCCGTACGACCGGTGACGATCCCGCATAGGCGCACGACTCTGCACATGTAAGGCCGAAGTCCGGCCGGGGGGTGGCAGCAACTTTTCGTTCTCTTCTTCAGGCCTTCCATTCGTCCTCACCGCCGCAGCCCTCTGCCTGAGGCCGCAGCGACGCGCCGCGCCGGCGCAGTCGCGATCGCCCGACACTTAGGTCATGGATTTTCCGGGATCCTCCGCCTTTCCCCAGCATTCTGCCGGCGCCCCGCCCGGTCGGAGTCGGAGTGAGTTGGCAAAAGGCCGCAAGCCGTGTACAATTATGAGTCTGGGTTGCGGCGGGACCGCGCCGATAATAGGGCGGGTGGCAAAGGAAATTCTTTGCTCCCGCTCCCGCTTCTGCTAGGCCCGGCTGATCCGCAGGGCCGCGAAAGCCAAGGAACTCTCATGGGCATGACCCTGACTGAGAAAATCCTGTCGGCGCACTGCGACAGTGAGACGGTCCGGCCGGGCGACTACATCCTGGCCGACGTCGACATCTGCCTCGGCAACGACATCACCGCGCCCATCGCCATCACGGAGTTCGAGAAGGCGGGATTCACCGAGGTCTGGGACCGCGAGCGCATTGCGCTGGTGCCCGATCACTTCACCCCCAACAAGGACATCAAAGCGGCCACGCTGGCCGCGGTGCTGCGGGACTTCGCGCGCAAGCACGCCCTCACGCACTACTGGGAGGTCGGTCGTGTGGGTATCGAGCACGCCCTCCTGCCGGAGCAGGGCGTCGTGGGTCCCGGCGACCTGATGATCGGCGCCGACTCGCACACCTGCACCCACGGGGCGCTTGGCGCATTCGCCACCGGCGTCGGCAGCACCGACATGGCGGCGTGCATGGCCACCGGCAAGGTGTGGCTGCGCGTGCCGGAATCGATGAGGTTCGTCTTCACCGGCCGGCTGCCGCGCTGGGTCGGGGGCAAGGACCTGATCCTCTACACCATCGGCCGCATCGGCGTGGACGGGGCGCTCTACAGGGCCATGGAGTTCTGCGGCCCGGTGGTCGAGGCGCTCTCGATGGACGAACGGATGGCGATGTGCAACATGGCCATCGAAGCCGGCGGAAAGAGCGGCATCGTGGCGCCGGACGAGACGACAAGGGCCTACTGCGAGGGCCGGCTGGAACGGGAGGCCCGGTACTACGAGAGCGACCCGGACGCCGTCTACGCGGAGGTCCACGAGTGGGACGTATCCGGCCTGAGCCCGCAGGTGGCGGCTCCGTCCCTGCCCTCGAACGCCGGCCCCGTCGAGGACTACGCGGGCACGAAGATCGACCAGGTGGTGATCGGCTCATGCACCAACGGCCGCATCAGCGACCTGCGTCAGGCGGCCGGAATACTCAAGAGCCGCAAGGTGGCGCCGCACGTGCGGCTCATCGTCTTCCCCGCCACGCAGGCGGTCTACAGGCAGGCCTCGGAAGAGGGCCTGCTGGAGGTGCTGATCGACGCCGAGGCGGCGGTCTCCACGCCGACCTGCGGCCCGTGCCTGGGCGGGCACATGGGCGTGCTGGCCGCTGGCGAGCGGGCCCTGGCTACGACGAACCGCAATTTTCGCAGCCGCATGGGCGACCCAGGCAGCGAGGTTTACCTGTGCGGACCGGCCGTGGCCGCGGCCAGCGCCGTGGCGGGTACGATAGTGCATCCGGACCAGGTTGTCGGGTGCACGTGAGGCATTGGAGGGATGGATGGGGCTTTACGTTGGGCTGGACGTCGGTTCGGTAAGCGTGGACCTGGTGGTGACGGACGAGACCGGTTGCGTGCGCGAAAGCCGCTACGTCCGCACGCTGGGCCGGCCGCTGGAGGTTGCGCTGGCCGAGCTTGAGGGCGTCCTCAATCGCCACGGGACCGTCGCAGGGCTGAGCGCAACGGGCAGCGCCGGCAAGGCCATCGCCGAGGTGCTCGGCGTGCCCTTCGTCAACGAGATCGTCGCCCAGAGCCGGGGCACGCTCGAGCTCCACCCCGAAGTGCGGACCATCATCGAGATCGGCGGGGAGTCCAGCAAGCTGTTCCGGATCGAGCGGGACGAGGACGGGCGCGCGCGCGTGGGTGACTTTGCGATCAACACGATCTGCGCGGCCGGCACGGGTTCGTTCCTGGACCAGCAGGCATCGCGGCTGCGCGTGACGATCGAGGAGTTCAGCAGCCTCGCGCTGAAGAGCGAGCGCCCGCCGCGCGTGGCCGGGCGGTGCAGCGTCTTCGCCAAGAGCGACATGATCCACCTCCAGCAGCAGGGCACGCCCGATTACGACATCATCGCGGGCCTATGCCACGCCATGGCGCGCAACGTCAAGAGCAACCTCGGCAAGGGCAAGGCCCTGGCGCGGCCCGTTGCCTTCCAGGGCGGCGTGGCCATGAGCGCCGGCATGGCGCGGGCGCTGACCGTTGTGCTGGGGCTGGCGGACGGGGAGTTGGTCATTCCCGATGCCCCCGGCTGCGTCGGCGCGTTTGGGGCGGTGCTGGAGGTGCTGGAGAGCGGGGCCGAATGCTCCTTCGCCGGCCTCGAGGCCCTGCGGGAGCACATCCGCACCCGCCAGAGCCAGGCCGAGCGGCTCGAGCCCCTGGTCGACGACGGCTACGAGGTTCAGGTCGGCTGCCACGCGCTGCCCGAAGACGCCGGGGTCGTGGACGCCTACGTGGGGGTGGACATCGGCTCGATCAGCACGAACGTGGTCGTCATCGACTCCGAGAAACGGGTGCTCGCGCGGGCGTACCTCATGACCGAGGGCCGCCCGATCGAGGCGGTCAAGCGTGGGCTTTGCGAGGTGGGTTGCCGCATCGGCGAGCGGGTGCGCGTGCGCGGGTGCTGCAGCACGGGAAGCGGCCGGTATCTGATCGGCGATTTCGTGGGGGCGGACCTGGTCAAGAACGAGATAAGCAGCCACGCCCGCGGCGCCGTGAGCATGGACCCTACGGTGGACACGATCTTCGAGATCGGCGGCCAGGACGCGAAGTACATCAGCCTCGACGGCGGGGCGGTGGTGGATTTCGCAATGAACAAGGTCTGCGCGGCCGGCACGGGAAGCTTCCTGGAGGAGCAGGCCGAGCGGCTGGGGCTGCGGATCGAGGAGGAGTTCGGCCGCACGGCGCTCTCCAGCCCCCGGCCGGTCAAGCTCGGCGAGCGCTGCACCGTGTTCATGGAAAGCGACCTGAACTACCACCAGCAGCGCGGCATGGGCACCGAGGACCTGGTGGCCGGCCTTGCCTACTCCATCGTCTACAACTACCTGAACCGCGTGGTCGAGGACCGGCGGATCGGCGAGCACATCTTCTTCCAGGGCGGGGTCGCCTTCAACCGCGGCGTCAAGGCGGCTTTCGAGCAGGTCACGGGCAAAAAAGTGACCGTGCCCCCCCACCAGGACGTGATGGGCGCCATCGGGGCGGCAATCCTGGCGATGGAGGAGGGATCGGGCGAATCGACCTTCCGCGGGTTCGACCTGCGCGGCGTCAGCTACGAGTTGGGCGCCTTCGAGTGCAAGGACTGCTCGAACCGGTGCGAGATCCACAAGGTCTCCATTGAGGACCGCAAGGCCCTCTACTACGGCAGCCGGTGCGGCAAGTTCGACGAGGAGAAGAAGCACAAGAGTGGCGAGCACCTGGCGCGGCCCTTCCGGGAGCGCATGGATGCGCTGCTGAACGCCTACCCGAAGGACGAGCCGGACGAGCCCGTCGGCGTGACGATCGGCATCCCGCGCGCGCTCACGTTCTTCGACCTGTATCCGCTCTGGAAGGCGTTCTTCACCGAGCTGGGCTGCCAGGTGGTTCTGAGCGATCCGACCAACCGCGAGATCATCGCACGCGGCGGCGACCACATAACGGCCGAGAGCTGCTTCCCGATCAAGGTGGCCTACGGCCACGCGGCCAACCTGGTTGAGAAGGGCGTGGACCACATCTTCGTGCCCAGCGTGATCAACATGGAACAGGAGGGCGAGGGCTTCGTTCATTCCTACCTCTGCCCCCTCGTGCAGAGCCTGCCATACCTGCTGCGTGCGGCATTCGAGGAGGATGGGCCCGGCCTTCCGCTGCTGGCGCCGATCTTCCACTTCGAGCGGGGCCGCAAGGACGTCACCGCTGGCCTGCGCGAGCTGGCCCGGAGCTTCGGCGCCTCCCGCGCCCGCACCGACCGGGCCATCGACGAGGCATGGAAAGCCCTGGACGGCTTCCGCCTCGCGTGCCGGCGCCGGGGAGAGGAACTCCTGGAGGGCCTGGGCGAAGACGAGACGGCGCTGGTCATCATCAGCCGACCGTACAACGGCTGCGACCCGGGCATAAACCTCTCGATTCCCGACAAGCTGCGCGACCTGGGCGTGCTGGCGCTGCCGATCGACTTCCTGCCGCTGGACCTGCGGGATATCGAGGACGAGTTCCCGCACATGTACTGGAAGTACGGCCAGAAGATCATCGCGGCCGCCCGGTATATCGCCGGGCGCGATGACCTGCACGCTGTCTACGTGACGAACTTCCGCTGCGGTCCGGACTCGTTCATCACCAAGTTCTTCGACCGCGTGCTGGGCGAGCCATACCTCACGATTGAGATCGACGAGCACAGCTCCGACGTGGGTGCCATTACGCGGTGCGAGGCATTCCTTGACAGCCTGCGAAGCGCCCGCCGCCGCGCCGGCAGGGGCCGCGCACGCGGGGAGGACCTGTTCTACGACCCGCGGGAACGCAACGGAGAGATCAAGATCTACGTGCCGTACATGGACGATCACGGCGTCCTGCTGGCCGCCGCACTGCGCGCCGGGGGGATGGAGGCCGAGGCGCTGCCGATGTCGGATGCCGAGAGCGCCGAGATCGGCCGGCGCTTCACCACGGGCAAGGAATGCTACCCCTGCATCCTGACCACCGGCGACATGGTCAAGAAGACCCAGGCCCCCGACTTCGACCCCGCCCGCGCGGCCTTCTTCATGGTCCAGGCCAACGGGCCCTGCCGGTTCGGCCAGTATCACAAGTTCCACCGCATGGTGCTGGACGACCTGGGCCTGGAGCGAGTGCCCCTGGTGGTGTTGGATCAGGAGGAGAATTTCTCCGAGCACCTCGCTGTCCTGGGTTCCGATGTCCGGCGCGTCTCCTGGGAGATGATACTCATCGTCGACGGCATGCAGAAGGTGGTGCGTGAGATCAGGCCCTACGAGATCAAGCGGGGCGAGACGGACGAGGTCTATCACCGGTGCCTTGAGGAGTTGGCTGAGGTGGTGACAAATGGGGGCGACTACATGCGCAAGACGGCCGAGGTTCGTGGCCGCCTGCTGGCCGTGCCGGTCGATCGGTCCGAGGAGCGGCCCATGATCGGCGTGGTCGGGGAGATCTACGTGCGCTCCCACCATTTCGCCAACAACTTCCTGGTGCGCAAGCTCGAGCAGTTCGGTGCGCAGGTCATGCTTCCGCCCTTCCAGGAGTGGATCAACTACATCGCCCACGAACGTCGCGAGGCCTGCTGGAATGACCGGCGGCCCTTGCCCCTGGCCAGGGAGTGGGCCAGCGAGCTGGTGGCGCGCCGGAGCGAGAGGCGCGTGGCCCGCATCTTCGACGGCGCCATCACCCGCATGCCCCGCGAGCAGCGCACGGGCGAGGTGCTGCGCCTGGGCAGCCCCTACCTCGACCCATCGGTCAAGGGCGAGGCGGTGCTGAGCATGGCGCGTGCGGTGGAGTACGCCGAACACGGCTTCAGCGGCGTTGTCAACGTCGTCCCGTTCGGCTGCATGCCCGGCGCCATGGTGGACAGCCTGCTGGAGAAGTTCCACCGCCGGCACCACGGCATCCCCGTGCTCAAGCTCGCCTTCGACGGCGTCGAGCAGGCCAGCGAGGAGACCGTGCTGGAGGCCTTCGTCCATCAGGCGCGCCAATACATGGAGGGCCGGCGTACAACGGCAGGCAAGAGGGGTCAGCGCGCGGCCGCCGGGGCCTCTACTGAACCCTGAACTCTGATCCCTGTAGTGCAGGAGCAGGCGAGCAAATGAGAGGTAAATGCTGGAACTTCGCCGACGACGTCAACACCGACGACATCATCCCGGGCCGCTACCTGAACATGACGGACGGGCCGGCCCTTGCCGAGCACTGCATGGAGGACGTCGACCCGGACTTCGCGGGCAAGGCCCGAGCGGGCGACATCATCGTTGCGGGCAGGAACTTCGGCTGCGGTTCGAGCCGCGAGCACGCGCCCATAGCCATCAAGGCGCTGGGGATCTCGTGCGTGATCGCCGAGTCGTTCGCGCGCATTTTCTTCCGCAACTCGATCAACATCGGCCTTCCCATTGCCGAGTGTCCCGACGCCGCCGGCGAGGCCCGCGAGGGGGACGAGTTGGAAGTGGACTTCGCAGCTGGCCGCATCACCAATCACACCAGGGGCAGCGAATACGGCTTCGCCCCGTTCCCCGAAGAGATCGGCCGCATCATCGACGCCGGCGGCCTCATGGCCTTCGCCCGCCGGCTTGTAGACGAGAGTGCATGAAGGTCCGCCGAAAGCGGCGCAGGCCGTGACCGCGCGAGTCGGGCGATATCCGTCCTGCGGCCTCGAAGTGCCGCCTCGGGCGTGAAATCACAAATCGGCAATCGAGAATGGTCCCTACGGCTCTTCGCGCGCGGCCTCGTATATGGCCAGGATGTTTTCGAGGGGGACGTCGGGGTTGATGGTGTTGGCGGTAAACAGGCACAGGGCAGCCCCGCTCTCGCGGCAGACATCGATGGCGTGCCTCGTTTTGGCGCGTACCTCCTCGGGCGTGCAGACCGGCAGCTCCGTCGTCACGGCCAAGGGGCCGAAGATCACCAGCGGCTCGCCGTCCCGCGTCTTCATCCGGCTGACGGTGTCGATGTCAAGGCCGCACTCGGGCTGGAAACCCTGGAGCCCCTTGATCCCTGCATCGAAGAGCATGGGCAGGAGCGCGCGCACGTCCCCGTCGCTGTGCCAGACGGGGCGGCAGCCCGCCTCGATGATCGGCTCCAGCCCGCGCTTTAGCTCGGGGAAGTAGTACTTCTCCATGAACTTGGGCGAGATCATCGGCCCGCGCTGGGTGCAGATGTCCTCGCCCAGCAGCACCGCGCGCGGATAGACGCCCTCCCGGACAGCGCGCGCCAGGAGCTGAGCACGCAGCCGCCCCCGCGCCCCGCCCACCTCCATGAGCTTGCGCGCGTGCTTCTCGTGCGCCGCCACGATCAGGAAGAAGTTCTCGTAGCCGAACGCGCCGTACCAACCCACCTTCGCGCCGGTCCCCCACTGGGCCGGCATCCAGACCATCTCGCCGCTGTGCGTCTGCCCGTCGAGCAGGTCGCGGCGGAACTCTTCGTAGGCGGCGTCCGAGTCGAACTCGTCCTCGGTCTGTTCGGGCGTCGGCATGGCGTCGATCTCGGCCAGGGCTTCCGCCAGGCTCCGGCCCTTGTCAGAGCGGGCGTAGCTGTCGCGGTCCACGATGCGATAGTCCCCGCGGCGCAACGGCGTGACAATCGCAAGCAACCCGTCCGTGCCAAGCCGCCGGTAGGCCTCGAACGAGACCTCCCTGGGTTCCGCCCAGTAGGTTTCCTCATCGACCCCGGCGATCTTCATGATGTGCTCGGGGCAGGCGATCCAGCCGCCCAGCACCGGCGTGCGGTCCGGCCGCTGAAAAGCGAAAACTGCGTCCAGTCGCTCGCGAGGCGTCCAGCGCTCCTGTTTCATCCGCTAGGCTCCCGGCGCGGAAACCGTCCCGCGCTCACCCCCTCCAGTCGGCACGGGCGCCGAGGGAAAGGTCTGTCTTTATAGCGACGAACTCCATGAGGTCGTGCAGGCTCACAATGCCCACCGGCCTCCCCTCCTGCACCACCACCAGGCCCCCGGCCTGCCGGGCCGAGAGCCGCACCAGAACCTCGGCGGCCGGGGTGTCGAGATCGACCAGTATGTCGGCGGCCGCCGGTTGCATGATATCCCCCACGGTCACGGTATCCCAGTTGGCCTGGTCGAATCGGGCGGGGTCCCGCGCCCCTGCCACGCCCGCCAGCAGGCGGGCCTCGTTCACCACGGGGAACAGGGCGAGGTGGTAGGGCAGGACGTAGTCCTCCACGAACCGCCGAAGCGTCAGGTAGGGAGACACGGTCACGGTCCCCGCGCTCATCAGGTGCCGCACGCGCTCGCCGCGCAGCGCATGCTGAAGGAGCGTGTGCTGCAGGCTGGAGGAGGCGGCCTGCCGGACGAAGAAACCTATGAAGACCAGCCAGACACCCGGCAACAGCGAGCCCCCCATCGCCAGCAGCACTCCGACGGCCATCATCGCAAGCCCCGCCGCCGAGCCCAGCCGCGCCGCCCAGCGGGTGGCCCAGCGCAGGTCCCCGGAAAGGCCCCACAGCACGCTCCGCAGCACCCTCCCCCCGTCCAGCGGGAAGGCCGGAACGCTGTTGAATATCGCCAGCAGCCAGTTCACGATCGCCAGGTACTCCACCAGCACGCGCAACGCCGGCGGCAGCGGCCCCCAGAAGCGACCGAAGAGCCATACAGCCAGGAAGGCCGCCCCGATCAACGCGCTCGACAAGGGCCCGACGATAGCCATGAAGAACTCCGCCCAGGGCGTTGACGGCTCGCCCCCCAGCTCGCTCACCCCGCCGAACACGAACAGCGTGATCCCTTGCACCGGCATCCCCTTGCGGCGGGCCACGATGGAGTGGCACAGCTCGTGGGTCAGCAGCGAGGCGAACAAACCCGCCGCACCCAACACGCCCAGCCCCAGGCAGACCAGAGGGCTCGCCGACCCCTCCAGCCAGCTGTAGAACAGGCCCTTCGGCCCCCCAAGCGTGTAGATGACGAGCGCCAGCAGAAAGAGCCATGAAAAGTGTATTCTGATGGGGAAACCACAGATGCTGAACAGTGTGCGATTCCGGCCGAACATCGGCATTGTCGGACCTTTCCTTGATCACACGTGCTGCGCAACGCAACGGAGCATATTCCTCCCCACTTTACAACAAAGGGCGCGCGTGATAAAGCGCGTCGCCCCCGCGCGCCAGCTCGAGCGCCTTCTCCGGTTCCCATTCGGAACGCAGCCGGGGCGCATTGCGCGCCGCCTTGACCTTCCTCAGGCTTTTGACTACATTGTCTTATGCGCAGTCCCGCTCTGCGGGGCAGGGGCTTTCTCTATTCGTGCTCTGAGAGTTGCCCGGGTAACAAGCAGGAAACCCCGAATCGATTGACCGTAGGCAGGGCATTGTGGCGCACCCGCTTGCCGACTCGGTGCCAGAGTGGCGGAAGGGCAGACGCGCCGGTCTCAAAAACCGGTGGACGTAATAGTCCGTGTGGGTTCGAATCCCACCTCTGGCACCATCTGCCTTATTCACCTTGTGGCATAACGAGTTATGACAAAGGCGAAGGCGCTACATACGCGTAGAGTTACGCCGGAGAGTGGCGCTATGGCCGATACGAAGTACCTCCAGAAGCGGGGCAACTGCTGGTACGTCCGTGTCCCCAGACCCCCTGATTCCTGGGGGATGTCCGGGGAGTTCGTCTCTACGCTCCGCACCCCCGACCTCAAGACTGCCCAGCGGCTTCGAGACAAGTATCTGATGCCGCTGCTTGCCGAGACGGCGGCAGTGGACATGGTGGCTGCTATCGCGCGAGCCGCAGCAACGGGCCAGGAAGCGATCGCACGGCGACTCGCCGATCTACCGAACCAGCTTTCAGGTCTAGGGTCCAGGCTTACGCTGCGGAAGGCGGGAAAGCTGTTCCTCGACTACTTGGACTCGTCGGGGAGCTATGCACCCGGCACTCTTGCCGAATACCGTTCTGCCATAGATACGGCCTGTCGCTTGCTCGGCCCTGACACGAACGTCGCGGACTTAGGAAGGCGGGAGGCTGCGGCCCTCCGCGATGAACTTCTGCGATTGCCGGTGGGTTGGCAGCGAAGCAAGCAGCCGATCAGTGCGGCAGGGAAAGGGCAGCGCACGGTTTCCGCAGCCAGAGTGGATACGATCCTGATGTACCTGCGGCGACTCTGGCACTGGCTGATAAAGGACGGGCGGGTCTTCCGCAAGGACAACCCATTTGACGACGTGAAGGTGGCGCGTGTTGCGGCAAACCACAAGCGGTCGCCCACGCGGGAGGAGGCTGACGCACTGATGGCGCTGCCGAGACCGGAGGCCCTCGACGGCCACGCCTGGCGCATGATGCCCCTGCTGGCCCGTTACACCGGCTGCCGGGCTGGAGAGTTGGCACAGTTGGAGGCAAAGGACGTTGTGACGGAGCAAGGCATACGCTGTCTCCGCGTCACCGCACGAGGGGAGGGCAAGAGGCTCAAGACCGCGTCGAGCGAGAGGCTGGTTCCGGTCGCCGAGAAACTGGCGCCCCATCTTGATGATCTTCTCTTGAGGCGCAAACAGGGGAGGCTGCTTGATGCAGGGAGGTATGAGGCGGCGGACGGAACCGTGAAACACGCCCACAGGTTCTTGAAGCACTACAACCGACGTGCAAAGCAAGTCGCACTCGACCTTTCATTCCACTGCTGGCGTGTATACGCCAACGATGCGATGGCGACGGCCGGCGTGGACATTGGCGACAGGGAGCGGTTGCTGGGGCATGTGAGCAGCCGGACGCAGGCAGCCTACACGCCTGAGAACCTGAAGAGGCTGAAGGCGGCTGTTGACAGCATTCCGTAGGGCGGCCTGGAGGTGCGGCAGATAGCGATGAGAGGCGACACGGAGACGCTGACTTCGGAACAGCAGGCCATGCTGCGGTCTCGGACGGCCAGCCTGCTGTCTGAGATTCACCAGCAACTCGTTGCTTTTGCGGACAAGCTGGGAGATCCAGGGTCTTGGGCAACTGGCAGGATGCTAAGTCTGCCGATCTCGGGGCTCGTTGGGCAGGCGGTCGCCAACTTGCGGCACTTGGGATTGTCGGCTGATGCCGCCTGGCTGAGGAGCCAATATCGGACTATTCTCGTCGAGCACGTGTACCCGGTGCTCGTATGGCGCCTGCAACCGGGTGAGCAAGATGTTCGGGAACAACTGGAAGGGATATGCGGCCCTGTGCCCGATCCGCCACCGGGTTTTGATGATGAACCACACGAGGCGGCTGCAGTGGTGGTACTCGCAGGCATCGCTCTCCGAGCAGCCCAGCTCGTATGGCGTCTTCGCGAGGACATACTCTGTCCCGAAGGGCGATCCGCAGCGGAGGCTGGCGCAACGGCAGCGGTTTCAGACAGTGATCGGTGTCGCAGCATTGCCTTTGGGCCGAACGAGGCGCAAGAGCCGCATGCACCGGGCGGGGAGCTTACCGGCGCTGGACCGCCTTCAGCCGAAGTCGTGTTGGATCTGCAGAAACGCCACCTAAAGGTCGGCACTGAGCAGCCTGTGGAAATGCCCCCGAGTTGCATCGACGCCCTAGACTTGGCAGCTCAGATGCCGGGGGCTCCCTTCTATGCGAAGGATCTGAAGGGGCTTTACGTGAGTAACCCTCAGCGTGTCATGCGGGATCTCGAGCAACTGCTCCGAGACTTCCCGGACTTGCGAGCAGCATACGAGGCGACAAAAGTGGCAGGCGAATGGATGCTTGTCTGGAAAGCAGACCCAACGACAAACGGATTCTGGCCTCCCCCCGAAGACGCATGAGGCCCGTTCCAGCGGTCCTCGCGAATCTCGCCCCCTGACACGTCCTGACACCCCCCTGACGGTTCTTCTGTCACCAACTCCGGCGCACAGTCGTTTCTGTCAGCGCATGCCTTCGTTAAGACTTCTCTGCGCATCTACCTGACAATCAACGGTGACAGCCGGAGCGTAACGTTATTGCTCGGTACAATCATCGCATGCGACGCAAGTTCCCGAAGATGTTGAAGAGGAGTTGAGCGTTGAACAACGTCATACCCGAGTGGGTGTGAACGCCGGCCGAAAAGTGCGGCGGGGGTCGGG
>CAZXDF010000332.1:0-5099 GCA_964639345.1 uncultured candidatus Brocadiaceae bacterium
TCTCCTGATCCCTCCCGATCACGGGGTCCAGCTTGTCCTGGCGCGCCAGGGCCACGAAGTCCGTGGTATAGCGGTCCAGGGCCTGATACCGATCCTCAGGGGTCTGGTCGGTTACGCGCTGGGAGCCCCTGATCTCCCGCAACGCGGCCAGCAGCCCATCCCAGGTGATGCCGTGGCTTTGGAGTATCTTGCCGGTCTCAGAGGCCGAACGCTGCGCCATGGCCAGCAGCAGGTGCTCTGTGCTGATGTACTCGTCGGTCAGTTGGGAGGCTTCCGACTCGGCCTGCCTAAGGAGCTCGCCAAGGTCGTCGGTGGCGTAGATCTGGGCAGCGTCGGAGCCCCCGCCGGTGACCTGCGGGATGCGCTCCAGCGCCCGGCCGACATCGGCCGAGATGGCCTGCGGGGCGCTTGCGCCGAGCCGTTGCAGCAGGGGCCGGACCACGCCGGGGGCCGCAGGCCCCCCTTTCTCCGAAGGCCGCCGCGGCGGGCCGATGAGCGCGTCGAGCAGGTGCAGGGAGTCCACCTGCTGATGGCTGCGCTCCCGGGCCAGGCGCTGCGCGGCCTCGAGGGCTTCCTGAGCCCCTATGGTGCAGCGATCCAGACGCATGGGGCCTCCCGGGTCAATGACGAAGCTCCTCCGCCGATGCATCCTGCGCAGGAGCGCTGCTGCGGAGCACGGAAGCGGCTTCGCAGCTCACGCGAAGGCGGATGCCGAAGCCCGAATGACGAGACCAGAATGTCAGATGAAGCCAGAATGACGAATGTCGAATCAGCCGCGCTACGTCTGCAATCATCACCAGTTCGCCATTCGGACTTCGTCATTCTTTCGGCATTCGGATTTCGTCATTGATTCGTCATTCGCCTATTCCTTCACCTCGAAATCGGCATCCACGACGTCTTCGTCGTCGGGGGCGCTGCCCCCTTCGTCCTCGGCCCCCTCTTCGGCACCGCGGCCCCCGGGGGCCTCTTGTTGGTCAGCCGGGCCTGCATCACCAGGGGGACTGCCAGCCGCCTCCTGTTCCGCCCCCTTGGCCTGCTCGTACATCATCTCGCCCAGCTTAAAGGAGGCCTGCTGGAGGGTCTCGAGCTTCTGCTCGATTTCCGACTTGTCGTCGCCCTTCACCGCCTCATTGAGTTCCTTGATGGCGTCGGTGATCTTGTCCTTGTCATCCTGGTCGAGCTTCTCGCCATGTTCCTTCAGCGTGTTCTCGACGCTGTAGACCAACTGGTCGGCCTGGTTGCGGGTCTCGACGAGCGCCCGGTGCTCTTTGTCCTCGGTGGCATGTTCCTCGGCCTCCTCGCGCATGTGCTCGATCTGGTCCTTGGTGAGGCCGGAGTCGCTCTTGATCTCGATGGCCTGCTCCTTGCCCGTCCCCTCGTCGCGGGCCTTCACGCTCAGGATGCCGTTGACGTCGATGTCGAAACTGACCTCGATCTGCGGCACGCCCCTGGCAGCCGGCGGGAGGCCGGTGAGCTGGAAGCGCCCCAGGGTCCGGTTGTCCGTGGCCATATCACGCTCGCCCTGGAGCACGTGGATCTCCACGCTGGTCTGGCCGTCGGCGGCGGTGCTGAATATCTCCTTCTTGCCCGTCGGGATGGAGGTGTTGCGCTCGATCAGCCGCGTCATCACCCCGCCCAGGGTCTCGATGCCGAGCGAGAGTGGCGTGACGTCGATCAGGACTATGTCCTCCACCTCCTGGGTGATGATGCCGCCCTGTATGGCCGCGCCGATGCCGACGACCTCGTCGGGGTTCACGCCCTTGTGCGGCTCGCGGCCGAATATCTCCTTCACGATCTCCTGCACGCGCGGGATGCGCGTCGAGCCGCCCACCAGCACGACCTCGTCGATCTCGCCGGCCTTCACGCCCGCATCCTTCAGGCACCGCTGACACGGGTCGCGCAGCCTCTCGAACGCCGG
Organism: uncultured candidatus Brocadiaceae bacterium; assembly: GCA_964639345.1. Lineage (GTDB taxonomy): Bacteria > Planctomycetota > Brocadiia > SM23-32 > SM23-32 > CAZHPE01. The sequence continues at coordinate 1,919 of CAZXDF010000332.1, forward strand.
GGCGGCCAGCTCTTCGAGCTTTGCGCGGCTCAGGCGGATCTGCAGGTGCTTCGGCCCCGAGGCGTCGGCGGTGATGAACGGCAGGTTCACCTCGGTCTCCGATGTGCTCGACAGGTCGCACTTGGCCTTCTCGGCCGCCTCTTTCAGGCGCTGGAGGGCCATCTTGTCGCCGCGCAGGTCGATCCCCTGCTCCTTCCTGAACTCATCGGCAATGTAGTGGATGAGGATGTCGTCGATGTTGTCGCCGCCCAGGTGCGTGTCGCCATTGGTGGCCTTGACCTCGACCATCTCCTCGCTGACCTCGAGGATCGAGATGTCGAAAGTGCCGCCGCCGAAGTCGAAGACCGCGATCTTCTCCTCGCCCTTCTTGCCCAGCCCGTAGGCCAGCGATGCCGCCGTCGGCTCGTTGATGATGCGCACGACCTCCAGCCCCGCAATGGTGCCCGCGTCCTTGGTCGCCTGCCGCTGGGCATCGTTGAAGTAGGCCGGCACGGTGATGACGGCCTTCTTGACCTCCTCGCCCAGGTAGTCGCTGGCCGCCCGCTTGAGGGACTGGAGGATCATGGCGCTGACCTCGGGCGGGGTATGTTCCTTGTCCCGGGCCTTCACCTTCACCAGCTCATTGGGCCCGCCGGTGACCTTGTAGGGCACCATCTTCTCCTCTTCCTCGACCTCGTTGTGGCGCCGGCCCATGAAGCGCTTGATGCTGAAGATGGTGTATTCCGGGTTCGTCACCGCCTGCCTCTTGGCCTTTGTGCCGACCAGGCGCTCCCCCTTGTCGGTGAACGCCACCACCGACGGCGTCAGCCGGGCGCCCTCTTCGTTGTGGATGACGACGGGCTTGCCGCCCTCCATGACGGCCACCACCGACATAGTGGTGCCGAGGTCTATGCCGATGATCTTTTCCTTTGCCATGGTCGGCCTCTCCCTCATGGGATGGTTACGGAAGTTCCATACTATTTCCGATGGCCATAAACGCAAATGCAATACCGAAATGCGGGCCTTGTTTCCTAAGTCATGGTCTTCTCAAGACTTAGGGTTCAACGTGACTTCCAGTCCCCCTGTTCGTGCGCCGGGAAAGGGAAATCATTCGGCCTCCCGCTGCCATATTGGCAGGGTGGGCGCGCCAACCGGCCGGCATCGCTGACTCTTCGGGGTTGGACTGGCGGGGGGTGCGCTCCTATAATCCACCAGCACGCGGGCGGGACAGGTGCCGCCTGGGGGGCTTAGTGCCGCCCGTTTGGCGCCGCCCCTGAACACTGGTCGGAGGCGCAGAACATGGAGTTGCTCGACAGGGTTTTCCGACTCGAATCTCGCCGGACCACCGTGGGAAGGGAACTCCTTGGCGGCGTGACGACCTTCATGGCGCTGTCCTACATTGTCTTCGTTCAACCCGCCGTCATGGCCGCGGCCGGCGTCCCCGAGGGCGGGGCGCTGGTGGCCACGTGCGTCGCCAGCGCCATCGCCTGCCTGCTGATGGCCTTCACGGCCAACTACCCCATCGCGCTGGCGCCCGCGATGGGCCACAATTTCTTCTTCTCTTTCACCGTCTGCCTGGCGGTGGCCAAGGGCGGGATGGGGTACTCCTGGCAGCAGGCGCTCGCGGCCGTCTTCATCGGGGGCGCCGTGTTCGTGGTCCTTTCTTTCTTCGGGTTCCGGGCCTGGCTGATGGAGCTGATTCCCGACAACATGAAGCGTGCCATTGCGGCCGGCATCGGCCTGATGATCGCCCTTCTGGGATTGGAATACGCCGGCATCCTCGCTCCTCAGCCGGAGGGCACGTACGTAGCTTTCGGCAAGCTCGGGAACCCATACACGCTGCTGGCGGTGTTCGGTCTGGCGGTCACGCTCTCGCTCCTGGCGCTGAAGGTTCGCGGCGCGGTCCTGTTCGGCATCCTCCTCACCGCGACCGTCGGCTGCATAGTTCGTTCGGGCGGCTCGCCGCTGCTGGACTATACGAACCTGAAGAGCTTTGGCATCCTCAGGCCGGGCGAGACGCTGCTGAAGCTCGACTTCGGCGGCCTGTTCGCCCATCCCTGGAAGCAGTTCGCCACCGTGATCCTGATCTTCCTGTTCCTCGATGTCTTCGACACCGTCGGCACGCTCGTGGGCGTGAGCGAGAGGGCGGGCCTGCTCCAGGACGGCAGGCTGCCGCGGGCGCGCTGGGCGCTGTTCAGCGACGCGGTCGGCACGGTCGTGGGCGCCGTGGCCGGCACAAGCACGGTCACCAGCTACGTTGAGAGCGCCACGGGCATCCAGGCGGGCGCTCGCACGGGGCTGGCCAATGTGGCGACCGCCGCGTGTTTCCTGGCGGCTATCCTGGCCTATCCGCTGCTGGGCATCGTTTCCAAGGCGATCGAGGTGCCCGTCATTGTCGTGGTCGAGAGCGGCACTCAGACCGCTACGGCAGTGATGAAACTCTATCCCGTCATCGCGCCTGCGCTCATCGTCGTGGGCGGCATGATGCTCGTAAGTGTGGCAAAGATGGAGTGGGATGATCCGACCGAGCTGTTTCCCGCGTTCCTTACGATCATCATCATCCCCCTTACCGTCAACATCACCGAAGGCATTGCCTTCGGGTTCATCGCCTACAGCCTGCTCAAGACACTAACCGGCCGCTGGCGCGACGCTCACTGGGGATTCCATCTCATCTCGCTTGCGCTGCTTCTGCGGTACGTGTTTCTGCCGCACTGACGGGTTCGCCAGGCAGCGACCGACCGCATCGGTCATCCCGGGGGGCGTCCTCTCGGCTGGCAAAGCCCGCCCGCCCGTGCTATCCTGCACAATAGAGGGCGTGCAGGGAGACGGCTCGCCCGCCGCAAGACGAGCGCTCACGTAGCCGGGAGGATCGAAGATGATCGTTTCGTTCAGCGTAGTCCCCATCGGGTGCTCGACCGAGTTGAAGGAGCAGGTGAGCGAGATCATCCGGGTCATCGACGGTTCGGGCCTGCCGTATCGCACGGGCGCCATGGCCACCGAGGTCGAGGGCACGTGGGAGGAGGTTATGCCCGTGGTGAAGGCCGCGCACGAGGTCGGCCGCAGCTTCACCGGCCGCGTGCTGACCCACATCGCCATCGACGACCGCGAGGGCGCCGCCGGCCGCCTGGAAGGCAAGGTGCGGGACGTCGAAGAGGCCCTCGGCAAGAAACCCGAAAGGAAGCCCTAGGTGGCGCGCCGGCCC
>CAZXDF010000333.1:0-5516 GCA_964639345.1 uncultured candidatus Brocadiaceae bacterium
CCTACATTCTAATTACCGACAAGAAGATCTCCGCCGCGGCCGAGTTGGTCCCCCTGCTGGAGCAGGTCCTCCAGGTTAGCAAGAGCCTGGTGATCATCGGCGAGGACATCGACAGCGAGGCCCTGGCCGTGTTGGTAGTCAACCGGCTGCGTGGGACCCTGAACTGCCTGGCGCTGAAGGCTCCTGGGTTTGGCGACCGCCGCAAGGCCATGCTCCAGGACATGGGCGTTCTCCTGGGCGCGCAGGTCATCTGCAAGGACCTGGGCGTGGACCTCAAGACGGTCGATATCACCGACCTCGGGCGGGCCAAGAAGATCGTCATCGACAAGGACAATACCACGATCATCGAGGGCGCCGGCAAGACCGCCGACATTCGCGGCCGCATCGAGCAGATCAAGAGGGAGATCGACTCCACCACCAGCGACTACGACCGTGAGAAGCTGGAGGAGCGGCTGGCCAAGCTGGCCGGCGGCGTGGCGCAGATCAACGTCGGCGCGGCCACCGAGGTGGAGATGAAGGAGAAGCAGCACCGCGTCGAGGACGCCGTCCATGCCACGCGCGCGGCCGTCGAGGAGGGCATCCTGCCCGGCGGCGGCGTGGCGCTGGTGCGGGCTTCCAAGGCGCTGGATGATCTGCATTTGGACGGCGACGAGGCCGTGGGGGTGGAGATCGTTCGACGCTCCCTGTGCAAGCCGCTGGTGCAGATCGCCGAGAACGCAGGCGCCGAAGGCGCCGTCGTCCTGGAAAAGGTGCGGGCGGCGAAGGGCAATGTCGGCTTCGACGCGGCGGCCCTCGAGCACACCGACCTTGTCAAGCGCGGCATCATCGACCCCACGAAGGTCGTGCGCACCGCCCTGCAGAACGCGGTCAGCGTGGCCGGCGTCTTGTTGAGCACCGATGCCGTGGTGGGCGAGCTGCCCAAGGACGACGAAGATAAGACGCCCGGTGGTGATATGCCGGACTACTGATCCGCTGGCGGGCGTGTCGGGATGAACCGAACCCCCTGTGTTCCGACCGGGAACGCAGGGGGTTTTTTCTGTGCGCATGAATGGCCGCATCCCGAACGCCGATGACCCAGGGGGGCTATGCTGAATGCTCGGGGCGGCAATGTAGCGTTCCTATCCCCGCAGGGCCTCGGATGCCCCCGCCCCCTCGGCAGTTGCGTGAAGGCGCGCTAAGCGACGAAGTTCAGCTTTTCCCCGCACCCGCCGCATCGGTTGCCCTGGAGCTTCACTATCGCGGTCGAGTAGCCCAGCCGCTCCACCAGCATCGCCCCGCAGTTCGGGCACATGCTGGCGCTGCTCTCGGAGGAAGCCACGTTGCCCGGGTAGATGAACTTCAGCTTCCTCGCGGCCAGCCGGTGGGCCAGATTCAGCGAGGTGAGGGGCGTGGGCGGGCGGTCCATCTTGTAGGCTGGACGGTAGCGCGAGAAATGGACCGGGATGTCATCGCGCACCCCTGCGACGAAATCCACCCATGCCGAGATATCGGCCTCGGAATCGTTCAGGCCGGGGAGAAGCAGGTTCGTAAGCTCCACGTGAATGCCCCGCTCGATCGCCGTGCGGATCGTCCGCAGCACAGGCTCGAGGCGGCCGCGGCAGTAGGTCCGGTAGAACTCATCGCTCATGCTCTTGAGGTCGATGTTCATGGCATCGACCAGCTCGCCCAGCTCCTCGAACGGCCCGGGCATATAGTAGCCGTTGGTCACCAGCACGTTCTTCAGGCCCGCCTCCCGCGCCAGCCGCGCCGTGGCCAGCACGTACTCGAAGCTCGCGTAGGGCTCGTTGTAGGTGTAGGCGACGCCGATCGAGCCCCTCGATGCCGCGAACTGCACGGCCGCCTCGGGCGGCAGAGGCTGCTGCGGGACGGCGGGGTCCAGAAGCTGCCAGTTCTGGCAGAACTTGCAGTGGAACGTGCACCCCGCCGTGCCGATCGACAGGATGCTCACCCCGGGATGGAAGTGGTAGAGGGGTTTCTTCTCGATTGGGTCCATGGCGACCGACGAGGCCATCCCGAAGGTCATGGCGATCAGCGTGCCGGCCTCGTTGACCCGCACGCGGCACAGGCCGGACTTGCCCTCCTGAATCAGGCATTCATGCGGGCACAGGCGGCAGCGGACCCGCCCTTCATCGAGCTTCTCGTAGTGCTGCGCCTCGGTGCTCATGGCCCCTCACCCCTTGATGACGGCCATCGGCTTGAGCCTGGCGACCTTGCGCGTTATGCCCGCCTCGTGCATGACCCCCACGACCGCGTCGACGTCCTTGTAAGCGTAGGGCATCTCCTCCGCGATGGTCTTCCAGCCCTTGGCCTTGACCACGATGCCCCGGTCGCTCATCTCTTTCTTCAGGTTGCGGCCCTGGGCCTCGCGCGTGGCGGCCTTGCGGCTCATCATCCGGCCCGCCCCGTGGCACGTCGATCCCCAGGTCTCCTGCATGGCCCGCTCGGCGCCGACGAGCAGGTAGGAGCCGGTGCCCATGTCGCCGGGGATGAGGACCGGCTGCCCGACTTCGCGGTAGGGTTCGGGCACCTCGGGATGGCCCGGCGGGAAGGCGCGCGTGGCGCCCTTGCGGTGGACGCAGAGCGTGCGCTTCTCGCCGTCCACGTCATGCTCCTCGAACTTCGCGATGTTGTGGCACACGTCGTAGACCTGCCGCCAGCCCATCGAGGCCGGCTCCGCCCCGAGCACCCTCCCGACGGCGCGCGCCGAGAGCGTCGCGATCACCTGCCGGTTGCACCAGGCGAAGTTCGCCGCGCACGCCATCGCTGAGAAGTAGCGCTTGCCCTCGGGGGAATCGAGCGGCGCGCAGCAGAGCTGCCGGTCGGGCAGCTCGATGCCGTACTTCTGCGAGGCGCGCTGCATCACGTTCAGGTAGTCGCTGCATATCTGGTGGCCGAACCCGCGCGAGCCGCAGTGGATCTGGAAGACGGCGAGCCCCTTGCGCACGCCGAAGGCCTCGGCGACGCGCTCGTCGAAGACCTCGTCCACAACGTCCACCTCCAGGAAGTGGTTGCCGCTGCCGAGCGTGCCCATCTGTGGCGCGCCGCGCTTGAGGGTCTTATCGCTCACCACGTCGGGGTCCGCACCCGGCAGCGCGCCGCCTGCCTCGGTGCGTTCGAGGTCCTCCTCGGTGGCCAGGCCCTGCCCCAGAGCCCAGCGCGCGCCCTTGACCATGACGCTGCGCAGGTCGGCGCGGCTGAGCTTCGGGATGGCGCCCTCCGAGCCCACCCCGCACGGCACATCGCGGAAGATCTGCGCGACGATCTCGTTCAGGCGGGGCCTCAGCTCCTCCGCGTCCAGGTCAGTTCGGATAACGCGCACGCCGCAGTTGATGTCGAACCCGATGCCGCCCGGGCTGATCACGCCGCCCGCCTCCGCGTCGAAGGCCGCCACGCCGCCGATCGGGAACCCGTAGCCCCAGTGCGCGTCTGGCATGGCGTAGGAGGCCCGCACGATGCCCGGCATGAAGGCGACATTGACGGCCTGCTCGAGCGCGTTGTCCGTCTCGATGTGCTGGATAAGCTGCGCGTCGGCGTAGACGCGCACCGGCACGTTCATCCGGCCGGACTGCGGCACCTCGTAGACGAAGTTGTCGATCTTCTTGAGCTCGAAGTGGCCCTCATCCATCTGCTCCCTCCTCCCGCGTTCGGCCATCAGACGTCGAAGATGATGTCTACCTCGCAGCCGCCCTCGCCGCGCCGGATCTCCAGGTTGTGGTACGTGACGGCCTTGACGGCGCTGCGCGCCTCGTGGCGGGCCCCGTCGAACGCCTCCCCGCAGAGCCGGCCACGGGCCGTCCCGTCGCCGGCCTGGAGCATCTTCACCTCGGCCGGCGCGAAATGGTCCACCTCGAGTGCGAACAGCACCTCGCTGAGCCACGCCACCAGCAGCATCTCATCGTCGTCGCCCGTGGCCCGGAGTTCCACGGTCCTCTCGGGCCTCACCGTCGCCGGGTCCACCATTAGCTCGATCATGCCGCGGGCGGCGTTCTCGAACAGGTCGGCCAGCGTTCCCCCCCGCACGCGCAGGCCAAGGTCCGCATCGTGGTCGAACTGTTCGTAGGGTAACGGACGCTCCATCAGGCAGACCCACCAATTCGTCCGGACGGGACCCTCTGAATCCACAAGTCAGCCAACATTGTCGGGCGGGCAGGGCCAGAGCCCTTCATCTCTATCGTGGTGCAATCGGTCCTCGAAGTCAATGCGAAGCACAGCGCGCCACCCCCGGTCGGTTGACAGTCGCGCGCGATTCCCTCAATATGGGCCGCTCCACGTTGCGGAACCGGACCCCGGCGGCGGGGTCAGCAATTCTCGCGCTCCATGAAAGCACACCGGGAAGAACATGCAGCAGCCGCTTGTTTCAGTGGTAATACCGGCGTCGGCGGATGCTGAGATGCTCCCGGAGTGCCTCGAAATGGTCCTGAGCCAGAGCTACGAGAACAAGGAAGTCATCGTCGTCTGGGCGGGCGAGGCCGTCCCTTCCGAAGTCGGGGACGCGCCGGGCGTGAGTGTGGTCAAGCTGGGCCGCAGCGCGAGCCCCGCGAAGAGGGTCAACGCCGGGCTGCGCGCGGCCACCGGCGCGCTGCACATCGTGCTCATGCCACACTGCGTGCCCGAGAGCCGGCGCTGGATCCAGCAGATGGCAGAGGCGTTCCAGGACGATTCGGTCGACGCCGTCGTAAGCCAGTGCGCGGTCGCCGGCGGGGGGAAGCGCACGCTGGGCGCGAGGCTCCTGCATAGTGTCGCCAGCCCCCGGCTCCTCAACAAGCGGGGCAAGGTCCGTGATCTGCAACTTGTGGGCGGCCAGGCTGACGCCTTCCGGGCCGGCACGCTGGCACGGGCGGGCCTTCTGCGTGATGCGGCGTTCCCTGAGCCGGGCGAGGCGGTCGACCTGTCGGTGCGGCTGCAATCGAGCGGCTCCAGGATCGTCCTGAGCCCGAGTGCGCGGGTGATCTACCACGACCCGCCGCACACGCGGTCGCTGGGCGCGGTGCTTCGCGGTGGCATGGAGCACGGCCTCGCGGACGCCCTCCTGGCAAGGATGCACGGTGTGGACTGGCTGGGCTCGCGACTCTACGCAGCGGCCCTGCTGTCGCTCGCGCTGGTGCCGCTGGGCTTTCTCAGCCTGCCCCTGGCCCTTCTGGCTGCGCTGGCGCTGTTCGTCTGGGGCCTGTTCCTGCCGCTCAGGATCCCGCCGCTGCACTGGGAGTGGCCGGCGGCCGCGGCGAATGCGGCCGTTTTTGTGGCCTTTGTGCTGACGGCGCGCGACGGCTGGCTCCCGGGCCTGTTCGAGCCGCGCATCTCTCACCCGGCCATCGTCCGCCAATGGCTGTTCCTGGCGGCCATGACGTGTTCCTACGCCCTGATCGCGCTGATGGCCGGCCTGGAGAGCGCCGTGCGCGATGCGGTGCGGATGCGGGGCCGCCTCTCGCCGCCGGCCCTCCTGGTGCTTGGCGCGGCCTGGTGGTTGCTCAGCGGCGTGGGGTTTCTGAAAGGGTATCTCTGGACCCGCGCTCCGA
>CAZXDF010000334.1:0-3088 GCA_964639345.1 uncultured candidatus Brocadiaceae bacterium
TTCTCAGTGCACGTTGGCTCGAGTTTTCGGGGCGGCCGACGCTCGTAGCGCAGACGGTGTTGACTGCCGCCCCTGGGTTAAAGCGTCCAGGGCTGATGATCCCGGGGCTCAAAAATCCGGCTTTCCGGCCGCGCTTCTAGAAGAAAGCAGCATCGACGGCCGCACGCACCGTACGGCATCCCTGGTTACTGGCGACAGGGTCGCCATGCCCCGCGGGCTCCAACACGTTATCCGCATAGCAGCCCGTGGCAGAAGTCGTCGTACGCCCTTGAGCCAGCAAACAGGCCCGCTGAAAGTGCCGAATTCGGGCTTCTCAGCCAGCCGAAGAAAGCCCGGATGCGCAAGAAGCCACTTTAGCCACGGGCTGCTAGGGGGACAAATGCGCCATTCGGGGGGGGGTCCGCGCGCCACGGGACCGCTTCGGCACGCTTGTTGCAGATCACTCTACCGTCTCAGAATCGCACGGGCAACAGCACACCGGGGCGCGATGGACCTGGCCATGAGGCGGCCGTTAAGACGCCGGCGCTCCGGGGCCGTTGGAACCGGAGGATTGCATCAGCGCAGAGGCTGACCACAAGAACCCCAGGGTGAAAACGGGAGGGGAATGGGAAGTATGGTCCAGAGCACCAACTGGTTGTCGGAAAAAGTCGATCCGAAAAGAGATCTGGCCGAGAGCAAGCTGAGGGGCATATTCCTCGCTTCCCTGGTTTTGTGCGCCCTGATCGGGGGGCACCTGATGTTCCTGACGGACTATTCCGCCGATTCTCGAACGGTTGTCCGTGTTGCGCTGCTTCCGATCATGCTTTGGGCGTTCGCCGTCACGGGATACTCCTTCCATTCGCTATGGTGCGTTGCCGGCAAACGCAAGGCCAAGCTCCAGGAGATCGTTCGCCGGGATTCGCAGACCGGTGCCTATACGGATACCTACCTGTTTGAGGGGCTGGACCAGGAGCGCGAGCGCGCCATCAACGATGGCGTCTCAGCAGAGGTCGGTTTCGTTCGCGTATGTGGGGTGGAGGACGTGAACCACGCCTATGGGCACGCCGCCGGCAACCTGGTGCTGAAGGAGCTGGTTCAGCTCATGAACGATATCGTCCCTCCCGGCGGCATGGTCGCCCGGCTGGGCGGCCAGGAGTTCGTCGTCCTGCTGCCCCAGACATCGCCGCAGGAAGGGGAGGGCGTGCTGAAGGATATCCGGGACCGCGTGCGGAAATACACCCTGGACCTGGGCAAGCGCGGCACCATCACTGGAATGGAAGCCGGCGTGGGCGTGGCGGCCTACCCAAGCGACGGGGAATCGCCCGCCGACATCGTTCGCGCCGCGCAGGACCGGGTGATTGTGGACTTGCCGGCCGGTGCGCCCGCATAGCCCGGAGAGACCCTCGCAGGCGCCGCCTCGCGCCACAAATTCCGCCACTCGCTCCCATGACGGGGTGGAAGCCCTGGCTTCCTCACGCGAGGGTCTGGTCTCCTTCCGCGCCCCGGCCGTGGTCTGCCTTAATGCGCCCCCTGGGCAGGCTGCCCACGGTTGCGAGCAGGCCGACAAGGAGCGCCAGCGCGCCCCAGCCCATGCAGGAGAGCGCGGTCAGGTAGCGGGAGACGGGCTTGCCCACAAGCCCCCTGCTCGTCAGGCACGTCAGCAGCAAGCAGACGATCGTTGCGGCGAGCAACACGCGGTCGCGGCGCGAGCGCACCCCGCCCGCTCGCGGGCCTTGTCCACACAGGCGGTTGCACCGCCCGCCGAGCGCCAGACGGCTGTAGGCGAAGGTCATCGGCAGCATCAACAACAGGAAGTGCGCCTTGCGGCTGTAGGGGGACGCCAGCAGCATCACGGTCATCACCAGCGAGAGCTCCAGCGCCGTCCTGCCGGCGTTGTCCCGCTCCCCCCGGCCCCTGGCAGCGATCGCCAGCACGACCGCCAGCACGGCGGCGCCCGCCTTGTAGACCGCCTCAGCGGTCCCGGGCGAAAGCGAAGCGACGTTGACGCGGTAGACCACTTTGTCGTGCGCAGAGGCCTGCGAGTCCGTCAGCATCCGGTAGGAGATCGCCCGCAGCGACTGCCCCGGGACGTAGCCATCGCCCTCATGAAACGTACCGGCGCCCGGAAAGACCCGCTCGTCGAGCCATCTCCGAAAGCTCTGGCCGCTCCCGGCCACGCCGTAGACCGGCATAGGGACCACCAGCGCCAGGAAGAGCGCCGCCCCGAGCGCGCCCGCCACGACGCGCCATTCCCGCTTCCATACGAAGTAGGCTACCAGCAGCCCCGGCATCACCTTGAGCATCATCGCCGCCCCGAGCGCCAGACCCGCGGTCACATCCTTCTTTCGCAGGTAGAGGTAAAGCCCCAGGCTGCTCAGGGCCAGCATGAGCGTGTTGATCTGCCCGTTGCCGAAATTGCTGTCCAGCGCCCGCACGACGAGCAGCGGCGGCACGACCACGATGGGCCACGGCACGGGCGCGTCGATGCCGCGCGCGATCTTCAGGCACCAGTAGCTGCTCGCGCCCAGCGCCGCCACGTTCACCAGCGGCCAGAGAAACGCACTGACCGTGTGGCCCGCCAGCGCGAAGGGCACCATCAACATGGCGACCCAGGGCAACCCGCGGAATATGCCCTTCTTCTTCTCCACGTCCACGCGCGCGGCGTAGAGGTCCTTGCCCTCCAGCAACGCCCGGCCGCCGAGGAGGAAACACTCGTAATCGTTCACCTCCGTGCGCCCTTCCAGGACGACGCGGCCCATCTTGAATCCCAGCCACAGGACCATCAGAGCGCACAGGCACCCGGCGGTGATCCTGCCGCGCCGAGTCGTGGCCCAACGTTCCACCGGCTTCGCCGACTCCCCTGCGTCCTGCCGCACTCCGTCGACGCTTGCGCTCATCCAGCACTCCGGAACATGCTTGACCACAACTCTATGGACCGACCCGAGAACGCAGGACTTGAACGCTATAGCAGCCCGTTGAAGAAGTCGATCTCTTGATGGAAGCGTTCAGGCCGCCGTGCGCAGGGCGACTGGCGGATCCGGCGAGGCTGCAACTGGCCACCGTGGCCTCAAGCAAGCCTGAAGGCCTCCTGGCCCTCCGAGCGAGCCAA
>CAZXDF010000335.1:0-2568 GCA_964639345.1 uncultured candidatus Brocadiaceae bacterium
CATGGATTTGGAACCCATCTGGGGAATGTCGGATGGATTGATCATGCACAGGAAAGATCTCTTCACGAAGCACTTCAACGTGCTCGATCTTGCCTTGGAGGACTCCCACGGGCTGTGGCTTGACCGTTGGACGGCGGCCGACGCGGTGACGTGGGCCAAACGCGCCAACGCCGACGTCCTCAACATGATGATCATCAACGAGTGGGGTCAGGCGTACTTTCGCTCCAACACGATGCCGTCCCATCCGCAACTGGATGGCGCCGACCGCTTGGCGGAGGTGATTCGAGCCGCCCACGGCGCCGGGCTCCGGGTATCCGGGATGTGGGGCCCTTCCACCAATTCGATCGTCTGCAAGGAGTACCCCGACTGGACGGCCATCCGGGCCGACGGTACGCCGCACAGTTGGGGGGCTCTGCACCTGGAGCCTTGGGAGGTGGCTTGCCTGCGCAGTCCTTACGGCAAGATCGTCCTGAATACGCTCAAAGACCTCTATGGCCGCTACGAGATCGACATGGTCTGCCTCGACTTCATGTTCACCGATCCGTGCTTCTGCAAGTTCTGCCGGGATGCGGTGGCCCGGGAACTCGGCTTCGATGCGAACCGCTTCGAGGATTGGAATGACAAGGATCGAGCCGCATACGACAATTGGCGTACCGGCTTTTACTCGCGGTTCCTTCGCAAGTGTGGCCAGCTGTCAGAGCGGATGGGGCGTGTGCTGGTCAGCTGCCACGACTTGTCGGGCCATTACTACTTTTGCGAACCGCACACCGGCGGGCATATCAATATCCGTGACAAGGGCTTCCTCATTCGGCAGGAAGTGGCCGAGGCGCGGGCCCATGGAAAAACGGTGATCTGCACGCCCTACGCCCACGGTTACACCTTCGGGCTGCCCAAGCCGCCGGCGCACATGCGGCAAGAGTTTCGCGAAATCACTGTCTCCGGCGATTACAAGCTGTGGCCGGTCGCGTGGGACTGGGAGCTGGTCAAGGATTCGTCCGGTCTGGATGCCCTGGGCACGGCGATGGGGGAGTCGCGTACCCTGTCACGTTATACCCACGGCAGCCGCGCCGTGCCGCACGTCGCTCTTCTCAACTCGACGGAGACTCTCGCGGACTCGCAGGGCCATGCACGCCTTCATGCCGACGGCATGAAGGGGATGTACGACGTATTGACCCGCGCGCATATCCCGGTGGAGCTTGTGAGTGCAACCGACCTCAAGCCCGCCGTCCTGCGCGGTTGTCAGACGCTGATCCTTTCCAACGTCGCGCGGCTGTCCGATGCCAACGCGGAAGTGATTCGACGATTTGTGAAGGCCGGCGGGCGGTGCATCGCCACCTATCAGACCTCCATGTACGACGAGTCGGGGCGTCCGCGATACGACTTCGCCCTGGGAGATGTCTTCGGCTGTTCCTTCCGCTCGCAGACCTATGAGCCGTGGTCGTACATCCGATTCCATGCCGAGGGCGGCCTCGGGGATGGTAGGGAGCCGGACAATCTTCTTCTCCACGGCGATATCGCCACCGTGCGCGACATTGTGGAGGAGCAGAAGGACGGGATGCCGGTTCCGACCGGCCATGCTCCGGTACGGCCGAATGCGCTGTGCATCGTTGAGCTGAAGGGGACGGCCGCTTCACTGGCGGAGATCTGGGATACGGCCAAGCGATACGGGACTTACTGGTTCAAGGACCTCACGCCGGCGCAGCCGGGTAACCCGACCGGGCGTCCGGCTGTTGTGCGCAACAGGTTCGGTAAAGGGACTTGCTACTACATGGCCGGCCAGATCGACCGCATCTTCTACCGCACCGGGCACCCCGATTACGAAAGGGCGCTGCTGTCTCTCATCGGCCTGGGGGCCGAGCCGCCACCCCTGCAGGTGGTCGGCCCAAACACGGTGGAGGCGACCTACTTCACCCGGGGCGCCACCTATGTGGTCCATCTGCTCAACCACACCTACGGCGAGATCTACCCGGTGCAGCCCGGGACGATGGGTCCTTACGGCCACTTCTCCCGCGACGCGTTCCGCGCGGTCACCGAGGTCGTCCCCATCTCCAATCTGCGGCTTGAACTCAACTTCAAGGGCCGTATTCGGACGGTCTTCAATCCCCTTACCGGAGACGAACTCTCCGTCGTACGAAAAGGCGCCACGCGGCAAATACGGCTGCCCGCTCTGAAAGAATATTTGGCCGTCGTGGTGCAGCGGACCGCGTGACGCGAGGCCTGAATCATACTCCGGGCTCAGCCGAAGATCGTCTTGAAGGTCTCGACCGAGGCGCGAAAGCCGCCCTCGAAGTCGCCGCCGTCGGGGCGGTAGATGCTCTCGAGCGAGATCGCGCCGTCGTAGCCGTCAGCCTTCAGGCCGGCGGCGATCGGCTCGAGGTAGGGGGCCATCTGGCCGGTCCCGAATTAAACCCCCATTGCCCATGTAATTCCTATTTTTCATGCGGCGACACCATGATTCTGCTATAAGAATCAATGCAGTACACAGAACAGAACCAGCGCGCTCCATGTCATCTGGCGGGTGAAAGCAGAAAGCCGTCTTTGCGGGTTGATTTTGACCGCCGCCTGAAG
>CAZXDF010000336.1:0-5777 GCA_964639345.1 uncultured candidatus Brocadiaceae bacterium
GGGAGAGATTCCCATTCCCCTACAGCGACGAGGTTTGGACGGGCATCGAGTACTCGACGGCGGCGCTGCTGGCATACCGGGGGCTGGTGGACGAAGCGCTGGCGATCGTCAAGGCCGCGCGGGACCGCCACGACGGCACGCGGCGCAACCCGTGGGACGAGTTCGAGTGCGGGCATCACTACGCCCGGTCCATGTCGAGCTATGCGGTGCTGCTGGCGCTGTCGGGGTTCGCGGCGGACCTTCCGCGCGAGCGCCTCGCCTTCGCGCCCCGGATCAATGAAAGGGACTTCGCCACGTTCTTCTCGGTGGATTCAGGGTGGGGCCTCTACTCGCAGAAGCTCAGGGCCGCCGGCTCCGAGCACGTGCTCGACGCGCGCTGCGGCAGCGTGAGGATCAGGACCCTCTCGCTCCCTTGCCTTGGCCGCAAGAAGCCGGGCAAGGCGCGCGCGACGCTCGCAGGGAGGCCGCTAAAGGCCGCGGCTGCGCGTACGGAAAAGGGGATGGACGTCGTCCTTCAGCGGACGGTTACCGTCAGGCCGGGCCGCGTGCTGCGGGTGGAATGTCTAATGACTAATGTCTAATGCCGAAACCACGGCGGCCCCGTAAGAGCGTGCAGGGATTGAATACCGGTCATTGCTGGAAGGCTGATGATTAGTCATTACGCATTAGGCATTAGTCATTCACCTATTCGTGGCGGAGGGCGGTGATCGGGTCCATGTTCGCGGCGCGCAGGGCGGGGTAGAAGCCGAAGATGATGCCCACCAGCGCCGAGATGCCGAAGGCCATCACCACCGACCACGCGCTCACGATGGTCTGCACTTCGGTCTGGTGCCGGATCCCCATGGCCATCCCGTATCCCAGCCCCACGCCGGCGAGCCCGCCGATGCCGCTCAAGAGGATGGTCTCGGTGAGGAACTGCGCCAGGATGTCGCGTCTCCTGGCCCCGATGGCCCGGCGCACCCCGATCTCCGGCGTGCGCTCGGTCACGGTGGCGAGCATGATGTTCATGATGCCGATGCCCCCGACGACGAGCGAGATGGATGCCATGAGGCCTAGCACAATGTTGTAGAGCCGTTTGACGCGCTCCTTTTCCCGCAGGAGCTGCAGGGGGACGACTATGTCGTAGTCGGGTTGCTCATGCGAGGTCTTCAACAGACCGTCGATAACGGCGGCCGTGACGAGGACGTCGCTATTTTCCTTTACGCGGACGATGGCGCCGTGTAGCTCCACGCGTTTGAAGCTCCTTGTGCCGCTTCGCCTCTCGACGAGGACCTCGCCGAAGCGTCGACGCGCGCTGGTGAGCGGAATGTAGACCTCGTTCTGCGATTCGATGGCAGCCGGCGCCTCACCCGTGGCGGTCGGCATGCCGCCTTCGATGATCCCGATCACCTTGTAGACAGAGGTCCCCAACTTGACGGCGGTCCCGAGGAGGACGTGCAGTCCGCCGATGTTCCGGGCCGCGTTCGCGTGCAGAACGCACACGTTGGCCGAGCCCTGCAGGTCAAGCGAGCTGATGAAGCGGCCGGCGACGATCCTGCTGCTGGTAGTTTGCAGGTACCGCGGCACGGTGCCCACTACCCGGCCGTCGAGGCGCCGGCGGCGGAACGAAATATCCGTGCGGATCTCACGATGGGGGACGATGGCCTCCACCCCGGGCACGGTGGTGGTCATGCGTTCAACGTCCGTGTAGGTCAACCCGTACTGGAGGACGCGCACCATCTGCTGCGAGGCCTGCGGATCATCGGGCGGCTGGACGCTGCGCAGGATGATGTTGTTGCTGCCGAGGCGCTTGATCTGCTCGGTCGCCTCGTAGCTCAGCCCCTCACCGATCGCCAACATGCAGATGACGGAGGCCACCCCGAAGACGATGCCCAGCGCCGTCAGCGCCGAGCGCAACTTGTGCGCCCTGAGGCTGATCAGTCCGAGATGGACGTTCTTGGCGACTTTGAGAATCGTGATCATGCGCCCCGCCCCCTCCCCGCGCCCGTGTCCTCGCGCAACTCGCCGTCGGCGAGCCGGATCGTGCGCTGCGCCCGATCGCCGATGTCCGCATCGTGCGTCACGACGATGAGCGTGGCCCCCTTCTTCCAAATCTCGTCCAGCAGGGCCAGGATGTCCTGTCCCGTGCGGCTGTCCAGGTTGCCCGTGGGCTCGTCGGCCAGGATCATGACAGGCCGATTCGCAAGCGCCCGCGCAATGGCCACGCGCTGAAGCTCCCCGCCCGAGAGCTCGGACGGACGGTGCCTGATCCGGTGGCCGAGGCCGACCAGTTCGGCCAGCCCCTCGGCGCGGTGCCTCGACTCACCCCCCGACATGCCCGCGTAGAACAGAGGCAGCCCGATGTTCTCCAGCACCGTGAGGCGCGGGATCAGGTTGAACGACTGGAACACGAACCCGATGCTGTCCCGGCGCATGTCGGCCAGCGCGTCGTCGCTCAGGAAGGACACGTCCCGGCCCGCCAGCAGGTAGCTGCCGTCGGTGGCCGTGTCAAGACACCCGAGCAGGTTCAACAGCGTCGACTTGCCCGACCCCGACGGGCCCATGATCGCGACGTACTCGCCCTCCTCGATGGCGAAGCTCACCCCCCGGAGCGCCTCGACCTGCACCGGCCCCATGGCGTAGGTCTTGCGCACGTCTTGAAGCTCGACGATGTTCATCTTCTCTTGGGCCACCTATTCTCCACCTGCGCGGTCAGGGTCCCCAGGTCGGCGGGCCGAGCGCGTCCCGGCCCTACTGGTCATCGGACCCACCCTGGCGCCGGCCCGACGAGCCTGAACCTTCCCCGCCCTGGCCTCGGCCTGACCAGCCGGATGTTTCTCTGCGTTCACCCTCTCCGCCCTGGCGCCGGCCGGAGCCCTCTCCGCCGCCTCGCCCGCCGCGCCCCATCATCTCCAGGAACTGTGCGGACACACCTGCTTTGCGGAGGGTTTCCTTGTCCTGCTCGGAGATTCCTTCCGTTCGCCATTTGCCCATCTGCTCTCGGGTGAAGCCCGCGTCCGTGATCTTTTTCATCGTCCCCGCCCAGTCGAACTGCCCGCCTCCGGCGGCCGCTCCCCCGCCACCTCGCGCCGGGCGTGACATGCCCGGAGCGCCACCGCCTTCCCCGCCACCTCGCGCCGGCCGTGCCATGCCCGGAGCGCCGCCGCCTTCCCCGCCGCCTCGCGTCGGCCGTGACATGCCCGGAGCGCCACCGCCCGCCGCGGGTGCGGCTGGTCCCGGCGAAGCCACCGGCCGCCCTTCGGGCTGCGCCTCGTCGGTCGGGGCCTCCTCCTCTTCGGGTCCGGCGGCAGAGAGCGGCGGACGGAGCAGTATCATTTCGCCCGCCTTCAGGCCGGTGAGCACCTCGACGAACATGTCGTCGTACTCGCCGGTCGTCACCTCCCGCACCTCGTGGCCTGCCGGGGTGACGACGTAGCAGACGCGTTTGCGCCCGCGCGTCGTGACGGTCTGCACCGGCACGCAGATGCCGCCCTTTGCCGTGGCGATCTGAATCTTGGCGCTGCACGACATCCCGGGCCGCAACGCCGGGTGCGTGCCCTCCAGGGTGACGATCGTTGAGAAGACGTTCACGTTCGACATCCAGCCCTGCGGATCGGGCATGGGCGCCACCTCCGTCACGCGCGCGCGGAACGGCACGTCGGGCAAGGCGTCCACGGTGACGACGGCGGTCTGACCCGCCCTCACCCTTTCCACGACGGCCTCCGGCACGGCGATCTTGGCGATGACGCTGCTCAAGTCCGGAAGGTGGATGATCTCCTGGCGCTCGCGCAGAGTGATGCCCTCTTCGATGGGGTTGGTGTTCCGGCCACGCCAGTCCGCGCTGGTGGCGTAGACGATCAGGCCGGGCTGCTCGGCGCGGATCGTGCAGTACTCGAGCTGCTGCTGAAGCTCCTTGAAAGCGCTTGTCTCCAGCTTGTGGGTCGTCTCGGCGGAGCCGAGTTCGGCTACCGCCTGGGCCTCCTCGCTCCTGGCGCGGCTCTCCACCCGCTCCAGCGCCAGCTCCGTCTCCCCCACGTCGGCCACCCTCATTTCGGCCTCCTTGGGCAGCTCGTAGCGCAGGAACAGCTTGAGGGCCAGCTCGGCCTGCTCGATGTCGGCCTTCTTTACCTCCACGTCCAACTCGTCGGCCTTCAGATCATTCTCCGATACGTACTGCTTCTCGTAGAGCGTCCTCGTACCTCTCAGCCTGTCCTCCGCCCGGTCCAGCTTGGACGTTCCCAACTCCACATTGGACTTGAGTTGGGTCTTTCTCTTCTGCGCGGCCCCATCGAGGAGCTCGCTCTCGCCCAGGGAAGAAAAATCCTCGATGGCTTCGGCCTCAGCGGCCAGCGTCTCGCCCAGATACTCCGCCAGGTCCATGCCGGCAAAACGCACGTTGCGCGCCGCAGCGCGGACCTTGCTCGCGTTCTCCTTTCGCTTGATGTCCAGGTCCTCCCGGGCCCTGGTCAGCGACGCCTCCGCCCGCTTCAGGCTGATCTGCTGCCTGGTGAGCTTGTCCGACATGGCGGCCGCGTCCAGTTGGACCAGCACCTTGCCGGCCTTGACATCCTCCTCGGTGATCTGCGTGCCCTCGGCCACCAGGGAGATGATGGAGACCCTTTCCTTGACCCTGCTGCGAATCCTCGTCATGCGCTCGGCCTGAATGGTGCCGCTCTCGGTTATGGTGAAGGCGTATGTGCGGCGGGTCACCTTCCACACGTGCGATGTATCAGCCTCTGCACCCGAACCGCCTCTGACCACCAGCACCGCCGCGCCGATGGCTCCCGCCCCCACGACGAGCACGAGCACCGTCAGTGCGACCACGCGGCCACGCGGACCCGTTCGGGACCGTTCGGCTGGCCCTTGAGCAAACCCCTGTTCAGCCGTCGACGGATTGCTCATCCGGCACCTCCTTCGTGAATTCCCCGTCCGCGAAGCGCAACACTTCCATGTCCCGCCACAGATCCAACATCGCCAGACGGTAATCGACCAGGGCCCCCGTGAGGTCGTTCATCGCCTCCACGAGGGCCTCTTGGGCCACCAGCACGTCCAGCATGTCTATTCGCTCTCGCCCCAGCTCCAGCAGTATGGTCGTGCTGTCGACCCGGCCCCTGGCCACTGTCACGCTCAGGTCCTGGATCCTATAGCTCTCCTTCGCCTCCTCCAGCCGCCTCCAGGCGCTGTAGATCTGTTGCTTGATGCGGTCACGGAGCAGGTCGTCATCACGTGTCGCGCGGTCGAGCGCGATCATGGCTCTTCTGTAGGCATTGCGTTCGGCCTTTCGGTTCAACGGCAGGTCCACGTCCAGCCCTGCGCTGAAGTGGCTATCCTGGCCGCGCGTGATGACCCTGTCGCTCCCGGTGTCCCGGCTGCGGCCCCCGCCAGCCCCCAGGATGAGGTCCACGTCCGCCTTGAGGTCGTTCGCCGCCACGGCGAGTTTCCGCTCGGCATCGTCCACCTCATCCCTTCTCGTCAGCAGGTCCAGGCGGAATCGAAGCGCCGCATCAACCGCGCCCGGGCGCGTCAGGTCCACTTCATTCAGGCCAGCCTCGCTGAGCCTGAAAATCTCCTGCCGGTCGAGCACGAGAGGCGTCTCCGTGGGAATGCCGAGCGTGATCTTGAACTCGTCAAGCTGGCTCTCGTAACGCTGCAAGGCGCTGATCCAGCGCTGGCGCGCCCTGAGTCGGTTCTGCTCCGTCTGCTGGACTTCAAACTCCGGCAGCCTGCCCGCCTCGGCGAACAGCCGCGCGCGCTCCGCGGCCGTGGTCAGGTTATCCAGGTTCATGCGCTCGTTCTCC
>CAZXDF010000337.1:0-8145 GCA_964639345.1 uncultured candidatus Brocadiaceae bacterium
GCTGGACCCGGCAGCTCCACAACGTTACCATCACTCATGGCGTATCCACTCCTTCCTTGTAAGGTGGGTGACCCGAACTGAATCACCCAGGATACGCCACCTTCCCCTCCTCGTCTAAACACAACTTTCGGTTATAACTCCTTGCGAAGTGGAATGGAGAACAACAGCTAGAGCCACTAGACGGGAGTCTACAGAAGCTGCTCACGTGCTGTAACGCACGGGCGTTACGCACCAAGTACCTGGATGCGCTGAAAGCCGCCAAACGACAACTGAACGACTGCGAGAGGACCTGGCTGACTGCTCCAGCCAACCAGTCCGCTACGGCTGGAAGAACAGGCACCCCCCAGGACCGAGCCATTATCGAGACGCTGACCAGAATCTCGCCCAACGCCGCGGCGTCGTACCAGCAGGGCCTAGCGGATTTGGCTAGCACAGAACGACTGTCCTGGCGGGGTACGGCTGTCGAGTTCCGCGAAGCCCTTCGTGAGGTTCTGGATCAGTTGGCACCAGACGGTGAGGTAACGGCCCAGCCCGGTTTCAAGCTTGAGAAGGATCGAACCGGCCCAACGATGAAACAGAAAGTGGTATTCATCCTCAAGAGCCGTAAGTCTGGATCGGGTGCGCTGAACACGGCCAAGACTCAAGTTGAGTTGATCGAGGAGAAGACTGGCGCGTTTGTACGCTCTGTGTATGTCCGGTCGTCGTCGTCAACCCACGGTACACCCAGCCGCGAGGAAACCTTATCGATAAAGAACCATGTCGCCTTGATCCTGTCTGAACTTCTCCAAGTGCCACTGCAGTAACATCCTGCCGCACCCGAGTCCGACGTTTCCAACTCCGGCGGGGTAAGTAACCAGGGAGAGAGTACTGGCTTCCCTGCCGTAATGATGGCACGGATAATGCGTTCGCCCTCAGTCCCGTTTCACCTCGGCGGTGACGTACGGACCTTCCGGTATGACGGCGATGGCGGCGTCCCGGCCGAACTGGTCCAGGCCGATCTGAATCGCCCGCTCGACCGAATCCACCGGCTCGACCAAGCACCTGCCGAGCTTCTCGGCGGGTATGCCCCCGGTGCAAAAGAGCACGCGCGCCTTCTCCCGCACCTGCGCGATCATCTGCACGTTCCACTGGTCGACCTTCCACTCGTCGGCATTCGAGAGCCGCTCCCGGACCGCCTCGGGTGAGCCGGTCTCCATCAGCAGCCGCTCGAACTCCGCGCTCCCGATCCCGTCCACGCAGCCTGCCGCGACCACGATCATCCCGCCCGGCCTGACGATGTCCACGGGCGCGCATATCCCCTTGCACGCCTGGTAGTAGGTCGTATCGAGCGGGAAACCGGCCGAACTGGTGACGGCGATGTCGACCTCTTCGTCCACGTACGCCGTGCATTCCCGCCGGGCGCTCTCGCAGCCGGCGCGATGCGCCTCGATCACGTCGCCGCAGAACACGCCCGTGATCTCGCGCGCCTCGCTCAGCGTGACGTTGCAGATGAAGTCGGCGCCGGCCATTCGCGCCGCAGCAATCAGCTCCTCGCGGAGGGGGTTGTCGGTGATGTTGCCCGTCCTGCAGCGCGCGTCGGCCAGCATCCTGTAGCCGTGGATCACGCCGATCGCGTCCGCCGCCGCCAGGCCGGGCAGTATCGCCTTCGGGCCGCCGGAATAGCCCGCCATGAAGTGCGGCTCGATCAGGCCGGTGAGGACCTTCACGTCGGCATTCCGATACCGGCTGTCGATCCGCACCTCCGTGCCGCAGGCGGTCGTGCCAAGGTAGGTGTGGGCCTCCCGGGCGCGGGCATCGTGATTCGCCACGTTCATCGAGCCCGCGATCTCGGCGCCCAGCACCTGATCGAGCACGGCGCCCTCGTTCGGCCCGTGGAGACCCGTGGCCACAAGGATGGTGATCGCTTCCCGGGCGACGCCGGCCTCGGTGAGGGTCTCGATGATGGGGGGCAGGATGGTCGCGTTCGGGACGGGTCGCGTGACGTCGCTGACGACGATGACGGCGTTGCGTTTCCCGCGCGCGATCTCCGACAACGGCCCGGTGCCGATCGGGCTGCGCAGGCCTGCCCGCAGCGCTTCGCCCGCGTTCTCCAGGGGCACGGCGGCGGGCTTGCGGAGCACGGCCTTCACGTTCCGGTCCGGGAGTTCCACCTCCAGCCCGTGCCTGTCGTAGGCGAGCGTAATCTTCATGGCCCTGGCCCCTTCCGGCGCATCATCGTCATTATAGGGCGCATTCGGATACGGCGGCAAGTCGGCGGGGCCAGCCCCGGGAGGCCAGCCTCGAGAGGCCGGGGCCTCGCGTGTTGCCTCGGGGGCGCTGCGGGTTTACAATTCCAGCGCGGCTCCGTGCGCGACACGACTTGAAGGGGCGCACCATGAACGGCTTTCCCATGCTCAAGACGGAATCGTTCCTGGCGCTCATCGCCGACAACTCCGCCCTCGGCATCCACCATGCGGGCTACAACGGCGTGGCGGCGCTCATCCCGTGGTCCAGCGGCAACAACCTGTTCTCGCCCCGCTTCGCCGGACTGAACTACGAGGAAATCCACTTCGCCGGGCTGCCGACCTACAGGAGCGAAAGCGGGTGGCCGTTCGAGCCGCGTTTCGAGTCGATGCGCATCGAGAGCGCCGACGAGCAGAGCGTCGTCCTCGTCCAGCCCGAGATGTCCTATTCCCGCGTCAGCGCGCGCATCACGTTCACGGTCGAAGAGCCCCACTACCTGCACCAGCGCATCGAGCTCACGCTCCACCGCCGCTTCTGCGCGCAGGGGGAGCCGAACACGATGAGGTGCCAGTGGGCCAGCTACATGCACATGCCGCCCGACATCCATATCTACCTGAAGCCCGACATCGAGCGCGGCAGCGACCTGGAGGGCTGGGTCGGCGTGACGCGGGCAGATCACGACTTGCGCCCCTACCGGGTCCGGCCGCTCCCGTCGGACGTCGAGATCGACGCGGCCGGGCACCTGGAGGCCATGCAGGCGCAGGAGCCGCGCATCGAGGAGTCCGTGGTGGAGGCGCTCACGTTCTACTACGGGCTGTGCCACGGCGACCAGCTTTTCCTTATGATGTTCAAGCAGCCCGAGCGGTTCCGACTGATCTACTCGCCCTGCGGCGCGGGCAAGGAGCCGGCGTGGAACCCCGCATGGGACTACCTACTTTACCTGCACGATGCGCGGGTCGGGACGCCATACGTCTGGGACCTGTGCCTCGCGGTCAAGCCGTTCGAGGGCAGGGCCGACGTCCTCCGGGAGGTGCGGCGCTACCTGGTGAGCTGAGTGAAGGATAGGAGGCCGGTCTTGGCGAACGGAACGGAAAGCAAGCTGGCGACCACGAGCTGGGGCCTGCGGGTGCTCGGCGCGGTCCTGCTGTTGGCGTGCGCTTCCTGCCGCACGGCGCCGCGCGTCGAGGCCCCCGAGGTATGGTTCGAGGACATCCGCTCGGCGCCACCCGTCGACGCCGACGGAGCCGAGGCGCTGACTCGCTGGACGGCCACGGCCATCCTGCGGATGTTTGAGCCGTCCCGTGAGGCCAAGGCGGTCCGCATGCCGCTACTTCCGGAGGCCGTTCGCGAAGACACGGCCCCACGCATCGTGTTCCTGAGCGTGAGCGATGGCCAGGGGCCCGCGCTGGTAGCGATGGGCAGTGGCCAGGGGCTGCTCGAGGCAGTGGAAGACGTGGTCGCGAAGTGGCGCCGCGCTTGGCCGGAGACGGACTGCGGGCCGCCGAAGTGGATCAAGCTGGACCGCGTCTCCAAAGTCGACGCGCCCGGCGAGTTCGACGGCGGGCTGCGCCTTCCCTTCCTCCGGGGCCTGCACGGGATTGCTTTCGAGCGCCGTTCGGGCGTGGCCCTGCTGCCCGAGGAACTCGCTTGCCGCGACCTGTTGGACAAGCGGGGGCGCCTGCTCGTGGAGCGTCTGAGGGAATACATGAAGCTACCTTACCGGCGCGCAGCCCGCCTGCCAAAGCTGGGTGACGTCGGGACGCTGACGCTGCACCGGTTCGAGACGATCAGCCATTTCGCCGACGCTAACGGCGTCCTGCCCCTTCATCGGGGCCGCCGCGACCGCCTCGACCCGACAGCGGAGAGCCTCCTGGACGCTGCCCGCCTCGGCGGGGATTACCTGATCCGGTCGGTGAAACCGAACGGACGGTTCGTCTATTCCTACCGGCCCGAATCGGACTCGGAGCCCGAGCAGTACAATATCCTGCGCCACGCGGGTACCGTGTACGCCATGCTGGAGCTCTACGAGGTGACGAAAAATCCCAAGCTGCTCGCGGCGGCCGAGCGGGCCATCGGCTATCTCCTGGCCCAGATCAAGCCGTCCCGCGACGCCGGCAGCGAGGCGGCCTGCGTGGTGGAAAGGGACACCGTGAAGCTGGGCGGGAACGCACTGGCTGCGCTGGCACTCTGCAAGTACATCGAGGTCACCGGCGAGCGAAGCCATTTGCCGACGGTCCGGCGACTGGGGCAATGGATGCGGAGCGTCCAGGCCGAAAGCGGCGAGTTCACGGTCCATAAGATGCGCTACACTGGCGGCGAAGTCGCGCCGTTCCGGTCTGCCTACTACCCTGGCGAGGCGATCCTTGCGCTCGTGCGCATGCACGCGGCGGACCCGGAGGGCGGGTGGTTGGACGTTGCCGAGCGCGGGGCGCGCTGGATCGTCGAGGTGCGCGACTCAAGAGTGCCAGGCTCGGCCCTCTTCCACGACCAGTGGCTTCTGTATTCCCTCGGCGAACTCTGCCGCCTCCGGCCCGGTCGGGGGTTGTTCAGACACGCCTTGCGCCTGAGCGACGCCGTCGTCGTGGCGCAGCACATCGCCCCCCCCCATCCGGACTGGGTAGGCGGCTACCACCGGCCGCCGCGTTCCACCCCGACCGCCACGCGCACCGAAGGGCTGTGCGCCGTGTATTCCCTCGTGCGCCAGGCCGGCTACCGTGACCGGGCCGTGCGGATGCTCGACGCCGTCCGGCTCGGCACTGTGTTCGTCTTGCAGATGCAATTCCGGCCCGAAAGCGTCATGTACTTCGACGACCCGCAGCGCGCGCTCGGTGGCATTCACGCGGGCCTGACAAACTATGAGGTCCGCATCGACTACGTCCAGCACTGCATCTCGGCCCTGCTGGGCTATCGCAGGATACTCCTCCAAGAGCAGGCGGACGACTAGTGCTTTGTCAAGTCGGAAATGATGGGTCCAAGAGTTCCACCTACTCAGGGTAGCGGAGGCGTCTCGCCTCCGGCGCCGCCGAGGGCGGCGGCGCTACCCATGGGGGTGTGGCAGTCGCACCCGTCAAAGCAAGGTTGACAAAGCACTAGCGCAAGGGCCGCGGCATGAGCACGACCGACGGGTGCATCTACGATTATCCCCTCTACTACGACATCCTGATGGGATGGGATCGGGATGCGGAGGCGAGTTTCTACGACGCGGCGCTGCGCCTCTGCGGCGCGCCCGAGGGAGGGCGGCTCCTTGAGGCCGCCTGCGGCACGGGGCAGATCGCGCTCAGGCTCGCCACGCTCGGATGGCAAGTTACGGGGCTGGACCTGAGCCGACGGATGCTGGATTTCCTGGAGGAAGCCGCACGGGAAAGGGGCCTCCCCGTGAGAACCGTCTTCGCCGACATGACGGCGTTCACGCTCAGCGAGGCGCAGGACGCCGCGATCTGCCCGGG
Organism: uncultured candidatus Brocadiaceae bacterium; assembly: GCA_964639345.1. Classification (GTDB taxonomy): domain Bacteria; phylum Planctomycetota; class Brocadiia; order SM23-32; family SM23-32; genus CAZHPE01. The sequence goes on from CAZXDF010000337.1 coordinate 5,670, forward strand.
CGGGTCGTTCGCGATCCTTCAGGACGACGCCTCCGCGCTCAGACACCTGGACTCGATGGCCGTTGCGCTCCGCCCGGGGGGCGTCTACGTCCTAGAGATCGAGTTCGCCGCCGGCGCGGGCGAGGCGCATTCCACACCGGCGGAAGGGGAAGAATGGTCCATGTGCCGGGGCGGCATCGAGGTGCGGGCTGAGGGCGACGGCATCTCCGTTGGGGACCGCGGGCGCGGCATCCAGCTCAGGCTCGATTGGGGCGTAAAGCTGCGGCGATACACAGGGCCGGCCTTCGCCGCGCTCGTGGAGCGGTCCGGCGCGTTCGAGATCGCCGCGTGGCATCCTGAGGCCGGCAGGGACGATGAGGGGGTATCGTTCTTCGACTTCGATCACGTTCAGCACGCCCCCGCCGCTGGGCGCGCCATGGTGATCCTCAGGCGCAGCCCCTGATCGCGGGGTTCAGCTCGGCTCATCCCGCGCGTCGGGCCGCGCCGCAAGGTGCACGACCCGGCCCTCCCGGCCGGTGAGCTTGAAGCCGTCGGCGATCTCGTGTCCGACCACCCATGCGATGCGGCCGTCGGCGGCCAGCACCAGGGGCGTGCGGTCCCGCTGGAGGCGCGGCACCTTGCGGTCGATGAAGAACTCCTTGAGCTTCCGGCCGCCCGGCGCGCCGAGCGCATGAAACCTGTCGCCCGCGCGGCGCGAGCGAATCGTCACCGGCCCCTCCAGCGACGCGGGGGAAAGGTAGACGTCCCGCGGCCCTGCGCGCGCCACGAGCGCGGAGTGCCCCTGCGCCGGCATCGTGAGGACCTCGGCTTCGATCGTAAGTTCCAAATCATCGAGGCGCACGGCACCGGGAATGGGCAGCGTGCGGGGTTCAATCGTCTCCGCTTGGCGCCCCCGCCTCCAGCGGATCAGCCCGTGCTCCCGGCTCACCGTGATCCCGCCGGGAAGGGTTAGTTGCGTGCCGACGGCCCGGTCGGGCATCGCCGCCAGTTGTTCGTAATGCGCATGGCTCCAGCCCGGTGATCGGCCATCCCCGCCGCCCAGCGCGCCCGCGGCCCGGCGTGCGGCGGCCTTGCGCAAAGGCCCGGGAAGATCGCGCAGGCGGCCCGCATCCAGCGCCACTTCGCCTGCCGCGTGCTCGCGGCACAGCGCCGGCCAACGGGCCGCGACAGCCCCCTCGAGCAGGTCGCCCACCTCACACGCAGCCTCGTTCAGCTCGCCCAGCAGCCCCCGCGACAAGCCGGGACACGCGGCCACAAGCGCGGGCAGGAGCCGGTGTCGCACCCGGTTGCGTGTGAAGCGCAAATCCGCGTTGGACCTATCCTCCCGCCAGCATTGGCCCTTGCGGCCCAGGTAGGCGCGGAGGTCGTCCTTAGTGACTCTTAGCAAGGGCCGGACGATGCGCCCCTCAGACCAGCCGGGGCCGGCGGGCCTCTCGGCCCTCATCGCCCCCAGCCCATGCACCCCGCAGCCGCGAAGGAGGCGCATCACCACGGTCTCGGCCACATCGTCCGCGTGATGCGCAAGCAGGATCGTCCTCATGCCTTTGCGGCGAGCGAGTTGCATGAAGAACGCCATCCGCTCCCGCCGGGCCGCATCCTCGGTGGACCCGCCCTGCCTTTCCAGATGGCCCGCCGGCAGCCGCTTCACCGTGAGTTCCAGGCCCCACCCGGCGGCCAGCTCGCGGCAGAACGCCTCGTCGGCGTCCGATTCCCGGCCCCTGAGCCCGTGGTTCACGTGGGCCAGGTGCACCTTGAGGGGCAGCGCGCCCGCCTCGGCCAACTCCCGCAGGATCAGGACCAGGGCCACCGAATCGCCGCCACCGCTCAGGCCTGCCAGCACCGCCTCGCCCGGTGCGAGAAGGCCCTTGTCGACGATGTGGGCACTGACTTTTTCAGGTAAGGAATCCATATGAGCACACTTTGCACTACCCCCCCCTGCCGTTCCAGAATGTCTCGTTGCAGCGTCTCGATTGACTCGCCAAGCATGGCATTGAAATCGCTGAGGACAATGGCCATGTCAGGACCACATAACCCGTCGTACCGTAAGATGGATTCCCAGTCCCCGATGTTTATCATGGCGTTTGAATCGGGACGCTCACGTTTGAACATGGCTCGGAAAACGGCGCACTGAGTGCCTTGCGCCATGATCTGATAGGCGACGACAACGCGGTCCGGGTTGTGCTCTTGCTTTATCTGCATTGTGAACTTCACCCCAATGTCCTCGTGATCTGTGATCTCAATCTGTTCTGAGTTCAAGCCGGCATCGCTCAGTCGAAATGGATCGACTTGTGCGCGGAGTACGTCTCGGCGTTCGTTCAACTCCGAGGAGAACTGGGCCGCAGCCTGCTTGTAAGCGGCGAGCTGGGTCTTCCGGTCGCCGGCCAACAGACGCTGCGCCGAACGCTTTGCGACGGTGACCGGGTCCTCTCGTGGAGTCCGCGCAGCCGGTTTCAGAACCTCTTCGAGTCGAGACTTG
>CAZXDF010000338.1:0-3010 GCA_964639345.1 uncultured candidatus Brocadiaceae bacterium
GCTGATTGAGGAGGCCAAGAGGCGGCGCGGATCGCAGCTTCCCTACACGAATCTCCGCGTCGTCGTTACCCGGGGCAACGAGGCCGACCTGGCGAACGTCGAAGGACTGGCCCGCCAGGCAGGCGTCAACATGTTCTCGTACAAGAGCGTGGGAAGCGCGACCGATATCAGTCTGGTGAAGGACTACGAACCGACCGACGAATCGATGCGACGATACGAATACGACGGTTCAGAGCGACGTCACCGCCCGCCTATCCAATGCCCTTACCCCTTCCGGCCGCCGACCGTGTTCTGGGACGGGACCGTGGTAGGATGCGAGTACGACTACGATGCGGACTTGCCTTGGGGCAAGATCGGCCCGCAGCGGTTCGCCCGGATATGGAACAGCCGCCAGGCCATGCCGCTCCGCCGAAGCATTCGGAAGGGACCGGAGCGGCCCGCGTTCTGCGCGCGATGCCCGTATCAGGACAGCGTCGGGGATAGCTGTGTCCTCTCGTGCACGGAGCTGCGTGCGGCGGGCGGCGCGCGAACAGCAAGGGCTTTTGGAGCCGAAAGGATCTGAATGCAGGAGCCATCCAGCAATAACGAAGAAGCGCAACCCGCCAAGGAACGTTCCGAGCCGTCTGAGATGAACCTCAGACGGTTCTTCGTGTTCTTCCTGCTCGCGGTGGTCGCGCTCTATGCCGTCGGACTCAACGCCCACTGGCGGTACCATCGGGACAGCCTTCTGTACATGGGGCTGGGCCGATCGCTTGCCGAGGACGGCAGCTACAGCTTCAATGACTCCCCCCATGTGTTTGCGCTGCCGGGCCTGCCCGCCATGCTGGCGTTGGTCTACCTGTCGGTCGGTGAGAGCTTTCTCGCCATGAATATACTCGTCTCGCTGTTCGGGATCGGCTGCGTCATTCTTGCCTGCTTCCTGATGCGAGAGCTATCGCTCTCATCGCGGCAGGCGATGGCGTGTGTCCTTCTGTTCGGGCTCTCGCGCTCACTCTACCATTACTCCGCATACGTGACGACGGACGTCCCGTTCACTTTTCTCGTCCTCGTCGGCCTGTACTGCGGCGTGCGGATGCTGCGCGCAACCGGGCGCGCAAGCTGGCACTGGTGCGCCGCGGCCGGCGCGGCTGCATGTGCGGCCTCGCTGGTGCGCCCGCTCGGTCCCGCGCTGTTGGCGGGGCTGCTCGCAGGGTTGTGGTTCAAGCGCGAAGCGGGGGAATCCAGCCGCGAGCGGCTCGGCAAGACGGCCCTGCTGTTCGCTCCATTCCTGATGCTGCTTGGGGTGTGGGCATTACGGTGCGTCCTCGTGAAAGGCCCAGACAGCAAGGACTATATCACGCTCTTCATGGGCAGACGCAGTCCCGTCGAGCACCTTGAGCATGCCCTCGGCGTGCTGCCCTACTATCCCGCAAGCATCGCGGGCGCGATTCTCGGGAAGGGCCTCGGCCACGTGGTGGGAGTGCTGCTGTTCGTGCCAGTGTTGGTAGGGTTTGTCGGGTCGGTGCGACGGGGGGACATAGTGCTGTGCGTCTACGCTCTGGTGTCCCTGGGCGCCCTTCTGTTGATCAGTCCGAGCCAGCGCTATCTGCTGCCATTACTGCCCCTGATGGCCTACTGGCTCGTTCTGGGCGCGGGCTGGATCGCGACCTGGCTCGCGCGGCGCCGGCCGTCGGTCTCCTCCCGTCGGGCCTCGCAGTTGGGGTATCTGCTGCTGGGCCTGATCCTGGCGCTCAACCTCGGCAGAATCGGCAAGGTCATCTACGAGGAGCGGTCGCCGAACTACTACGAGGTCATCAACGAAGGACGCTTGGTGGACTACTTCGACCTTGCCGATTGGCTCACCGAGAATGCGAGTCCCGACGACACGGTCTTCACGCGCGAGCACCGCTTCCTTCATTATTTCTCGCGAGTGAAGGCGCATCGCTTGAAGCTGTCGGAGAAATGGACGCACCCCGACTGGTTGGCCGGGTTCCTCAAGGAAGCGCAGGTGGACTATGTCGTTCGCGATCCGCGCACGGAGGAATGGGCGTTGCCGGTCGACAACATCCTTCGCGCCTATCCTGAGGCGTTCGAGAAAGAGGCAACCGTCGGCAGGCTGGAGTTATTCCGCGTGCGGCGTGATAAGCTGGAAGGACGGGCCGGGGGTGTTGCGCCTTCCCGGTGGCAGCTTCATTTCCGCGCGCGGGTCGACTGTAACTTAAAGGGAGGCCGGGCATGATCGGCAAGAAGATGGCGGAGGCACTCAACGCGCAGATGAACGCGGAGTTCTACAACTCGCGCCTTTACCTGTCAATGGCTACCTACTTCCATTCCACTAACATGGACGGGGCTATGAAGTGGATGGAAGCGCAGGCCCGCGAGGAGACCGGCCACGCGATGAAGCTATATGAGCACCTCAAGGAGCGCAACGCCCGGCTCCTGCTTTCGGCGATCGATGCCCCTCCTACCGAGTGGGATTCCCCACTGGCGGCCTTCGAGGCCGCCTACGGGCACGAGTGCGGCGTAGCGACCAGGTTCGACGAGCTGATGGCCCTGGCCACCCAGGAGAAGGACAACGCGACGGCCGGAGTGCTGCAGTGGTTTGTGGACGAGCAGGTCGAGGAGATGGCGTCGACGGACGCGGTGGTGCAGAAACTCAAGATGGCCCAGGATGCCCCCGGCGGCCTGCCCATGGTCGACCGGTTGCTCGGCGAGCGGGAGTAGGCAGCCAGCCGCCGCGCCCGGTCCTTCGCAATCGCCTGCTTCCTCTTGCTGACCTTCGGCATCCCTGGTCCTCTCCAAGCGGCGCAGAACTGTCGTGCGAACCCACCGGCCGGCCGTTCGTCACCACTCCCCCTTACTCTTGAACTTCTCCGCGGCGGCTTTCTTGAAGGCGGCTCCTGCCTCGTCCATGCGTCGCAGGATCTCTTCGGTCGTCAGGCCGGCCGCGCCGCGGGAAGCCTTGATGACGGTATTGCACTCGTTGGCATCCATGAAGACGGCGGCCTCCAGCAGGGCGGACTCGTCCTCG